>NZ_JAHKQC010000030.1:0-121646 GCF_018860845.1 Pseudoalteromonas sp. C2R02
ATCTGCGCAAGTGTTTTTTTTAATTAAATTGTAAAAAACTCACTTAATGTGCTTTTTGATCATTTAACCAACAAAAAGTCTAGTTAACTTAATAGAATATGAGTTAAATCCCACTTTAAACTTAATCTAAAGCGGAATTTAAGTATTAATCAAAAAGACTATATTGCAAGGCGATTTGTTTATTTATTTTCTAACGATTAAGCTTTTATATTAAAAATCAATTAATACAACATACTATACAATTTACGTCTGTATTTAAGCGCTAACGCATCACCATCAGGTAAAGTTGTAATTACATCTAAATACATTTTTTTCGCTTCACCAAATGCTAAATCTTTTTTCAATACACTATATAAAGACTCTAAAGCTTCTTCTTTTCTACCAACTTGATTATATTGAATAGCGAGTTGCGTTTTAAGTTCAAAGTTATCGGGTTCTTGTTCTACCTTATCCTGAAGTACTTTGATTTCAGGAGAATCTAATGCTTCTAACGCTAATTCCAATTTAGCTTTTAAATTAGTGTAATAAGCATCTTGTTCTATCATTGGGATACTTTCTAATAATGCTTTAGCATCTTCTAGCTTTTGTATCTTTATACTGATATCTGCAAAAACAAGCTTAATACGTGCATTTTCTGGATTTATCTCATAGGCCTGTTTCGCGAAATTATATGCTTTATCCATCTCGCCATTTATTAATGCTTGTTTAGCTTGCTCTAAAATTAAATCGTCTGGTGAGGGCAAATGTTTGCTGAGTGCTTCTCTGATTTGTGCTTCTGTTTGAGGACCCGATAACATATCAACTGGCGCTGATGCTTTAATAATCACTAAAGCTGGAATCGCTTGAATACCAATTTGTTGTGCTAATTGTTGTGCTAGCGTTTGTTGCGCTTCACAATTTAACCTTGCCAATAATATATGTTCAGGATATTCACTCGCAATAGCAGATACTAAAGGCGCTTGCTGTTGGCTTTCTGGGCTATTTGGTGAGTAAAACTCAATGATAACCAGTTTATTTTGTGAATTCTCACCTAAAATAGTCTGAAAATTTTCCGATGTTAAATCTAGAATGTTGCTCATAAAGCTTCTGCATCAATTAGTAATTAACTTATATATTTGGGTCTAAACTATTATTTACAAGTTCAACTTTGTATTTCTTTAACAATTGATAAAATGAGTCAATATGATAATTTAAACTTATCCTCCTTATAAACAGTTAGATATCTATGAAATCTTTTTTATTCTCAAGTCTCGCTTTAGCCCTTAGCACTCAAGCATTAACTGATAATACTTCAAATTCATTTATAGAAAAATCTCTTCAAAATAACTTACCTGAACTTGAAGCGCTTTATTTAAAATTACATCAAGCACCCGAACTTTCTTATATGGAAGAAGAAACTGGGAAAGTAATAGCCAAAAAATTATCTAACCTTGGTTTTAAAGTTACTAAAAATGTTGGCGGTTTTGGTGTTGTTGGTTTATATAAAAATGGTAACGGGCCAACAGTAATGATCCGTACGGATACTGATGGATTACCTATTATTGAAGAGACAGGCAAAAGCTACGCTTCAAAAGCCACTACTGTAGATAAAAATAATAATAAAGTAGGCATAATGCATGGTTGTGGTCATGATATACATATGACGAGTTTTATTGGTACCGCACAACAATTAATCGAAAATAAATCTCAATGGCAAGGTACGCTAATGATGGTGGCACAACCCGCTGAAGAAGTAGGTGCTGGCGCAAAGGCAATGTTAAAAGAAGGCTTATTCACTAAATTTGCAAAACCTGATCATATATTAGGTCTGCATGTTAGCGCTTCAGTTCCCGCAGGAAAAATAGCAATCGCACCAGGCTATGCCTTAGCAAATGTTGATTCTGTTGATATTACAGTAAAAGGAAAAAGTGGCCATGGCGCTTACCCTCATTTAACTAAAGATCCTGTGATTTTAGCTTCTCGTATTGTTATGGCTTTACAAACTATAAATAGTCGTGAAATTTCACCATTAAAACCTTCTGTTATTACTGTAGGTTCTATTCACGGTGGTTCAAAACATAACATCATCTCTAATGAAGTGAAATTACAACTTACTTTACGGTCATATGATCCTAAAGTAAGAGAGCAACAAATTGCTGCTATAAAACGGATTACACATGGTATTGCTATTAGTGCAGGTTTAGAGGATTCAATGAAACCTGTTGTGTATGTTCATGAAGAAGAAAAAATCCCTTCAACTTATAATGATCCTACTTTAGCCAGAAAAGTACAATCTAGTATTGAATCGGAATTAGGAAAAGTTAACGTTCAAAAATCAGAGCCTGTTATGGCTGGGGAAGATTTTGGTTTATATACGCTAACTGAAGATAAGATTCCAAGCACCATTTTTTGGCTAGGTGGCGTACCAGCTAAAGATTATAATGATTCAATTAAAAATGGCACAAGTTTACCTTCATTACATTCAAGTAAATTCGCACCAGACTATCCTGTAGCTATAAAAACAGGCGTTCGCGCTATGACTGCTAGTGCATTAGATTTATTTAACGGAAAACTATAAGTCTTTAATATCTTAAAAATGGCAGACGTTCAATTTAAAAGACTACGGCTGTTATTTTAAAAGTTCATTATCTTGAGGTTTAAAGTCTAAACAGGCAGTTTTATTTCTACGCGACAGCCACCGCTTTTTCTATTTGTAAGTTGTAGCTGTCCGTTATGTGCCTGAATGATTTGTTTACATAACGACAAACCAATGCCTGTGCCTTGTTGCTTAGTTGTAAATAAGGGCACAAATAAATTATCCGTATTTTGAATGCCATCGCCTTTATCTAAAATTTCTATTATGAGTTGTTCACTAACAAGTAAATTTAATTCAATCTCTTTATTCGGGCCACCAGCTTCAAATGCATTTTTTAATAGATTAATTAAACACTGCTCTATTTGTGCTGCATCTAAATTAATTTTAAGTTCATTTGGTAAACTCAGCTTTAGTGGATACTTTAAAAGTGATACTAACTGTTCAATCACAGCTACTAAATCAATTATCTGTTTTTTAGGCTCAGGTAAATGCGTTAATTCTCTATAACCTAAAATAAAGCGTTTTAAGCTAGTTGCGCGATCTTGAATAATTGATAGACCTGATTGCACATCTGTTTTATCTTCACCATCAATATCAGTGTGCGCTATCATTTTATCTAAAGTTGAAGTTAAAGAAATAATAGGCGCTAAAGAGTTATTAATTTCATGACTTAAAACACGCACTAAATCTTTCCATGCTTTTTGCTCTTGTTGACTAAGCAATAAGTCCATATCAGATAAAATATAAAGTGTATGTTGTGTACCTTGCTCCCTAAACCCATCTTTATATATATGCCAACGGGCATTTCGAGAACCTAAAGTTAAACTTTCAATAGAGTTAGATTTTATTGATTCTAGTTTTGATAAAGATAGATCAGATAGCGTTTTATGAATTAGCTTTGACTCATTCATCGCTAACAAGGTTTCTGTTTCAGGGTTAACCATCGTTATTTTATGATTTTCATCACACGCAATAATAGCAACTTTTATTTGTTTTATGACTTTAGCTAATAATAGCTGACTTTCTTTAAAATCATACCGTGCAGTTGTTAATGAATCTGCCAAAGTATTAATTTGATAAATTAAATCACTGTGACCACTTTGTGTTTTTTCTGACTTACCTCGTAATGAAAAGTCACCTATATTTAGCGCTTCTACCAAATTAGATAAAGATATAAATTGATCTTTGATATTACTCATAAAGTACGTAAGTGAAAAAACAATACTCGCAGTTAAAAAAATACTCACTATAGACTGTAAGTAAAATGAGAGATCAGCAGACCAAAGCAAAACGAGTGCTAATAAAAAGCTCGGAACTATCGCCCACAGTACAGTGAATAGCATTCTTTTTTCAAACGATATATTGGCCATAAGTTAAATACCAAACTTATCTAAACGGCGATAAAAAGCACTTCGACTCATACTTAACGATCTTGCAGCATCCAATGCGTTGCCTTTATTTTTCTGAAGTCTGGTTTCAATAACCGACTTTTCAATATCGTCCATGCTCATGTCATCAAAATTATTACCGTTAGGTTCTTCAACTATCACTTTACTTTCAATATTCGCATCAGTCTTTTTCAGCATTAAATGCTCGGATAATATTTCACATTGAGCTAACAAAGTTGCTCTTTCAATGGTGTGACTCAATTCACGTACATTGCCAGGCCACTCGTAGCTCAGTAGTTGCTGTTTTGCATCTTCAGATAATAAAGGAGCAAGTTTTTTATATCTATTAGCACTTTTAGCAATAAATGATTCAGCCATAGGTAGAATATCTTCGCCTCGCACTTTTAATGATGGGATCTCAATAACAAAAGTATTTAATCTATATAACAAATCCTGTCTAAATGATTTATCAGTCACCATATCCTCTAAGTTAGCATTTGTTGCGCTCACTAATCGAATATCTGCTTGTTGCGTTTTACTAGAGCCAACTTTTTCAAACTGGTGTTCTTCAAGCAGTCTTAATAATTTTGCTTGTTGCGTTAAGGGAATGTTAGCAATTTCATCTAAAAACAAAGTGCCATTTTGTGCTAGTTCTACCCGACCTATGCGATTTTCTTTTGCATCTGTATAAGCGCCTTTTACATGACCAAACATTTCACTTTCAAACAAAGTCTCTGTTATAGCGCCCATATTCACAGAAACAAATGAATCTGATTTTCTTTCACTAATTGAATGAATATAACTGGCTAATAAACTTTTACCTGTGCCATTTTCACCGGTAATGAGAATATTAATATCTGTTTTAGCAACTTGATCTATTGTCGCTAGTAAATTTGTCATCGCTGGTGAGTGTGCAATTAAATCATTACCATCTATTGCTGCGATTTGTTGTTTCAGTGTTTTATTTTCTTCATTTAATCTCAGGTTTTTTAACTTTTGCTCTCTAATAGCCAGCTGTGCATTAATGATTGCTAGTAAACGTTCATTTTCCCAAGGCTTTTGAACAAAGTCTCCCGCACCGCTTTTCATCACTTCAACTGCAATTTCCACTGTTGCCCAGCCAGTCATACAAATAATTGCTAAATCAGGATCTAAAGACTTCAGCTTTTGTGTCAGAGTAAGTCCTTCTTCACCTGAAGTTGTGTCTAATTTATAATTTAAATCAATTAAAGCTAATGCAATGTCTTGAGATTTTATAAAGTACTCAACTTCAGCTGGATTACTTGCCGTTGTAACTTTAAAACCTTCCATTTTTAAAAATAGTCTCAATGAAGCTAAAATACTGACATCATCATCTGCAATTAATATATGTGACACACTGACTTCCTTTTGATTTAGAACAAATAAGCCTCTAGTGTAGAGGCTTATCAACAACTTAAATAAATTCTAACTTAAAACAATATCTTATTCATACCTTAATGCAGAACAAGGTTCCATTTTTAAGGCTCGTGCCACTGGCGCAATGACAGCAATTAAAATAATACATGATATAAATAGTGGGATCATTATAAATACTAAGCTATTAGCTTCTACTAAACCTGAGCCAGATAATAGCTGCACTAAAGCAACCCCTAATGGCAACCCAACAATTAAGCCGCCTAATAATTGTTTACTTGCTTGCTTTAAAAAGTGTTTAAATACATCTAGGTTATCAGCACCTAATGCACGTCTTACACCTATTTCTTGGGTTTTTTGTATTATAGAGTTCGACATGACACCGTAAATACCACTAAAAGCTAAAATCATTGATGCAACAGCAAACACCATAAATATTTCACTCACAAAGTTCATTCCCGACACTCTTTGTATAACGCCTTGTCTTAAAGTCATTACATTATATGGGGGTGCATCACGCTCAACTTTTAAAGTTGCATCAGCAAGTAAACTACGTAGGTCATTAGCATCACCCTTAGCTTTAATAACAACATTCATAAAACGCATTGCATCTTGGTTCATAGATAAGAAAGCCGTACTTCTATTTTTGTTATGCGCAAATGGTTGTCCAAAAATAGCGTTATTCACTACACCAACAATAGTAGCCCACTGATCTTGCCCTTCAACAAACTTAAAACGTTTACCAATCACTGCTTGTCCTGGATAGTGATTATCAATAAAGTTCTGTGTGACGACTGCTGTTAATGGTGTATTTATTCTATCTCTAGAATCAAAGGCTCTCCCCTCTATTACATTCATACCCATCACACTAAAGAAGTCATCTGATATTGTTATCCAGTTAGAGCTTGGATACTGTGGTTTTTTACCATAATCAATGCCTTCTAACATCATATTTTGCGTATTACCCCAAGTACTAGGCAATGCATTTGAAAACGCAACGTCTTGAACAGAGTCATTAGCTTTTAGTTTTTGTGCTAATGCTTGGTAATATAAATTTCTTTTTTCAGGTTCTTTGTAAGTCACTTCTGGTAAACCAATTCGTGCCGTTAAATATCCGTCTATATTCATGCCATAATCAGTCTTATTAATATTATTTACTGATACAACTAATGAGGTAGATAAAATTAATAAAGCACAAGACAACGCTACTTCAGTACCCACAATGACTTTACTTAATCGACCTGAACTTTTACTTTGTGCACCGCGAGTACCATCACGCAAAACAGCATTAAAGTCACCTTTTGTTGCTTTCCATGCTGGTAAAATACCGGTAATAAAAGCAGTTACAACAGTAATAATCGCAGCTGTGATCAAACTTGTTGTATTTAATTTCATTGACCACCAAAATGGTGCTGGTATTGGTAATCCATCTAATAATTGGCTAAATGACAATTCAAGCCACCAGCCCGCAAATAAAACAGACAAAATACCTGAAATAAAACAAATTAAGATACTTTCCCACATAAGCTGGGACACTAAGCGTGACCTTGGTGCACCTAAAGCAGTACGAATTGCAGTTTCTTTATTTTTCTCAAAAGCACGAGATAATAATAAGTTGCCTACATTGATACAGGCTAATAATAAAATTAAACCAACAGATAACTGCATCATAAATATAATTACTGTTGTACCGTCGCCCATCGCTTCTTCTTGAAAACTCCAAATATTACCTGTGGTATTTGAGTATAATTTTGGATATAAACGTTCAAACTCTTTAAAAAACTGATTTATTTCTAAGTTTACTGTTTCATCATCAATACCTGATTTTACTCTGCCATATACAGACACATATGCTGCGTTTTCTCTTTTTACACCTTTAGAAGTTGCATTAAATGGCATAAATATCGTAGATGCAGCTGGGAATTTATAGCCCTCTTGTGTAATACCCACCACTTTATGTGGCACTGAATTTATACGTATTTTTTTACCAATAGCATCATCTTTACCGGCAAATAAACTTTGCCACATAGAAAAACCTAATACAGTGACTTTTTCAGCGCCGGGTAATAAATCGTTAGCAGTAATTAATCGACCTAAAATTGCTTTTCCTTCAGATATTTCAAAAAATGTAGGAGAAACAAAATGCCCTCTATATCTCATAGATTTATCACTAGTACTTACATTTGCGGTACCTGTTTGAAAGGCATCAAACACTTCAAAGCTTTGTTGCTTTGCTTTCATCTCTTCATATTCATGAACTCGAATAGTAGAGCCATCATATTTAATGCCATTTACTATGGTACTTACTTTTTTTATGCGTTCTCCACCTTCAAAAGGCAACGGTGCGGTAATGGTGCCATTAATAAAACTGAACATATAAATACATAAAGTCAGACCTGTGGTCATAACAAATACAGTTAAAGCGGTAAACTTAGGGTTATTTAGCATTAATCTAAATGCATAATTAATATCATTTAAGGTATTCATGACTTACTCCTTAAGCTACAGCGCTTTGGGTTTGCGTATCATTAACAATGCGACCATCAAATATTTCAACTATACGCTCTGCTCGTTCTGCGCCACGCGGATCATGCGTTACCATACAAATTGTTTTACCTTCTGCATTAAGTTTATCGAGTAAAGCCATTACTAATTCTGCATTTTTAGAATCCAAGTTACCTGTAGGTTCATCGGCTAATATTATTGATGGGTTACCAGCGATTGCACGTGCCACTGCGACCCTTTGCTGCTGACCACCTGAAAGCTGTGATGGGTAATGTTTAGAACGGTGCCCCATATCTACTTTCTCTAATGCTTCTTTTACCATTTCATGTCGCTGCTGTTTAGTTAAGTCTTTACGATATGTGAGCGGTAATTCAACATTTTCTGATACAGTTAAGTCGCTAATTAAGTTAAATGATTGAAATACAAACCCTATTTCTTTATTTCTAATAGCTGCTCTTTGTTTAGTGCTAATATCAACGGCCTGGTGTGTATTTAAAATATAACTACCGCCTGAACAAGTATCTAATAAACCTAATAGCGATAATAATGTTGATTTACCACACCCTGATGGACCTGAAATTGATATATATTCGCCTTTTTGGATCTCTAAATTAATATCGCTTAAAGCATGTGTTTCAACTTCATCTGTAGAGAATACTTTTTTTACGTTTGTTAATTTGATTAATGCACTCATCTTAATATTCCTTGTATTTATTCTTTTATTTAATTCATTGAAATTTTGTTATGACGTTCAAAGTCTGTTTGCTCTGAAACAATAATTTTGTCGCCTGCTTTAAGACCATCTAATATCTCGATATTAACACTTGACGATAAACCAAAACTCACCGGCGTTTTAAATACGTATTCACCCGTATTATCAAACTTATAAATTGAGGTTGTTTGACTAGCTTGAGAAAAAGCAGGACGTCTGACAAATAAAGTATTTGTCTTTTGTGTTAGAAATATTTCACCGTCTATTGATAAGTCTGGGCGCGCTTCATCAGGTAAGTTTTTCTCTAATTCAACATCAACTTGTACTGTGCCATTAACTACTGCAGGGTCTATTCGGATCACCTTGCCATTAATTTGATTAAAGCGAGTATCTATTTCTACTTTTTGACCAATTAAAATATCTGAGGCATTTAATTCTGGCACTTTTAATTCAGCGATTAAGTCTCCTTTTTTAGCAAACTTCGCAATATTGCCACCTAATAAGACTTGCTGACCAAGCTCTAAAGGCATTGCTTGTAATACCCCTGATACTGGCGCTTTAATGCTTAAAGAATCAGACTGAAACTGCGCGCGCTCTAGTGTTTTTTTCAATTTATTTAATTGTGCTGTTTGCGCTTCAAAACCCGCAATTAAATTAAGCTTTAATTGTTTGGTTCTGGCTTTGTTAATTTCGATTGTTTTAGCTAATTGCGAAACCGTTAGTTTTGATGATTCATAATCTAGCTTTGAAACTGTCGCATTGCCTTTTTTAATTAATTGTGACTCTGCATCTAAACGCATTTTGGCTTTATCGTATTGCATTTGGGTATTAAGTACTTCAGCTTGCATATCTAATATTTGAGTATCTTGATTTACTTTTAATGCACGGGTTTTAGCTTGCATAGATTCAAGCTCCCAAAATAGCTCTTCTACTTTTTGGTCTAGTTCAGGGTTTTTTAACTCAACGATTAATTGCCCTTTTGCGACTTGTGCACCAGGCTTCAATAAAATACGTTCAACTTTACCTACGACAGTGCTTGATACCCAACGAATATCTCTTGGTACTAATATGCCGGGACCAGATACTTTAATATCAAAATCACCACGCTCAACAATGGCACTTATCACTGAATTTTTTTTCATTGAAAAACCTGCAAGTTGCACTTGTGTGCTTGCATATACAACACCAGCAAATAATACACTTGCCATACTCGCTAATAATATTTTATTTTTATAAAAAGGCGTCTTCTTTTGTTTAATGATATCCATGATTGCCTCTACTAAGCCATTTAAAAAGTAATATGAAGTTATAAAAGCCAAATTCATGCCAACAATTAAAAGATTAAAAATCAGCAACTTAAAAACATTTAAGTTAAAAAGTTATATTTACCATCCCGAAATTGGGATCACAAAACAAAAAAGCCATCCCGAAATAGGGATGGCTTTTGACAATTGACTATCTTTATAATGCTGCGCGAATAAACTCCCGCCTACAAAAAACATTTAAGACGCTTTTTTATAGGCCTTACGTTTACGTCTAAATTTTTTATTAGGTTTTTGTTCTGGTAAGCTTTTAAAAACAGAGCTATCACAGGTTTTTGAAAGGTCTATGATCTCATTTAATTGCTGTAATAATGGCTGCATAAAATGTTGATAACTTAATTCTTTTTGAGCAATTGACCCTAAGCTTGATTCCCATACTGCGGTTAAGTCTGGTTTAGATACTTGCTCTGGCAATACTTGAATTAAAGCAATGCCCGATTCAGTGGCTAAAATTTGTTTACCTTGGCGCTTTAAAAAATTTCGCCTAAATAATAGTTCTATGATCCCAGCTCTAGTTGCTTCAGTACCTAAACCATCTGTTTCCTTTAGTACCTTTTTAACTTCAGGATCTTTTACAAATCTAGCGATCCCTGTCATTGCAGCTAATAGTGTTGCATCGGTAAAATGTGCAGGTGGTTGTGTTTGTTTTTCAATTAATTCCCCTTGTACGCACAATAACTGCTGGCCTTTAATTAGGGCTGGTAACTTTTCTTCATTATCTAATGCGCTTTTACCCATTAAGACTTTAAAACCTAACTGTACTTCTTGTTTTGCTTTAGTTTTAAATCTGCCTTTGGCGATTTCTATTTCTACTTGGGTTTCGTTATAAATATATTCAGGATAAAACTGCGCTAAATAATGACGAGAAACTAACTGATAAATATTTTTTTCATATTGCGATAAACTCGCTGATTGCAGCTTTTTAGATGTAGGAATAATCGCATGGTGCGCTTCAACTTTTTTATCATTCCAACATTTAGATTTGATACTGGTATTAGCACCATCAACTTTTTTTGCATCTTGCCCTTGGTTATTTTTTATCGCAGCTAATACTTGAGTAGCTTCTTTATGGTGCTCTTTAGGTAAATAACGATTATCTGATCTTGGGTAAGTAATTAACTTATGTCTTTCATACAAGTTTTGACATGTATCTAATACTTGCTGTGCAGCCATACCAAATGCTTTTGCTGCATCTATTTGCAAGGCCGATAAATTATAAGGTAAAGGCGCATTTTGCTTTTTTTGTTTTTTCTCGATATTTAAAACACTGCCCGTTTGATTAGTAATACGAGAAACCACATTTTGTGCTAAACCTTTATGTAAAACACGACCTTCATCATCCATATAAGGTTCACATGCTTCACTAGGTTGCCATTTAGCGCTAAAAGTCGCTGATGTCTTACTTTCTAAAACAGGTTCGGGATCAGGATTTAAATGAGCAAGCACTTCATAAAACGCATGAGGCACAAAATTTAATATCTCTAAATCACGCCTCACCACTAAACCTAAAATAGGTGTTTGCACTCGCCCTACTGATAATACCCCTTTAAATCCCGATTTTTGTCCAGCCAAAGTATAAGCGCGCGTTAAATTCATACCATAAAGCCAATCTGCACGTGAGCGCGCTAATGCTGAAACACTTAAAGGAATAAACTCACTGTTAGGTTTTAAATTAGATAAAGATTTTTTTACGGCAGATACATTTAAATCACTGACTAATAATCGTTGGGCATTTTGTTTTTTCGTTTTACTGGGTTTTGCATGATCTATTACTTCATCAACCAGTAACTGCCCTTCTTCATCAATGTTACAAGTTATTTTTTATAAAATGTTTAAGTTATTGTTTTATAGTTATTACTATTAACTTCATACTTTTCTTATTTATTAAAAGTTTCATGAAAATATAAAGCATAAATCAATTAAATTTTAATAACTGTCAGCACACAATCAAGATTGATAAAAATGTGGCTATATCTTACCCCTAAGAATCTTATCGCCAAATAAAACTTGATCATGTTAATAGCAGAAAAATTAATCCCCTAATTTTACTTCCAATTGACATTAAAGTTTGATCACTTTTGCCATAATGTGGATGTAACAGTACTAAATGATACTAACCTGCCTAACGGAAAATAGCATTTTTTAAATATAAATTACGGCAGCTCATCCGACATTGCAGACATTAGCATCAATTGACTCTTGTGATTTTTCAATGTTCATAAGAGGTAGTTTTACCTTTGTTATGATAGACAACTAAGCCACTATTACAATCGTTCAAATAATTGTATTGGCATGACTTCTTAATGCGCAATATAAAAGTGACAACCAAATGGTGGTAACTTACACCGTTAATTTGAAAGCTGTCAGTATTTTATACCTAGAATTAAGGTTGCCCATTTAAGCTATGGAATCGTTTGAGCTTCATTAATTTTTTGTTTTCTCCACAATAATTCAATTTTTGTTTGCCCTTCAAGTTGTGATTGACACATTTGCACAAATTGCTCCTCAACTTGGTTTTCCGATATGCTAAGTTTTTGCTCTAGCATAAATATTCTTTTTCCAATGTTTGATAATAGCCCAGCTTTGGCAATACTGAAATCGCCCCTTTTCTTAAAATTACGTGAGAAATAAGCATCATCGTAAAATTGTTCTACGGAAATAAAACCATGAATTAAAGTCATATTTATCGCTGTTGACAGTGAATATATTTTGGCGGATTATGCGGCTAACTAAACATGCTGTAAAACAAATAATAATTATCTTATCGATAAGAGAGCACCTCATGGATATAGAGTTAATTAAAACTTTTTTGGAAGTTAAAGATTGCCGTCACTTCGGAAAAGCGGCCGAAAACTTATACCTGACTCAGGCAGCAATAAGTACCAGAATTCGTCAGTTAGAAAGGTATTTTGGGGTTACACTATTTCAAAGGGCGAGAAATAACATACAACTAACATTAGCCGGAGAAAGATTAGTTCCCCATGCTGAAAACATGCTTAATACATTGAGAATGGCAAAACAAGATGTGGCACTAGCCTCTGAACAGGTAGGGCAAATATCTATTGCTGGTACGCCCAACACTTGGGATGTGTATATTCATGATGCAATTTCAAAAATATATATAAATCAACCTCAGATCAGTTTAATCGCAGAAATTTTGTCGCGTGAACAATTAACAAGGCAGTTACTTGAGCGCACGTTAGATGTTGCCATTTTATTTGATCCACCCAAAGTAGAAGAGCTAAAAATTGAATCATTACACATGTTCAAATTAATACCGGTAACAACATTTCAAAATAACATAACAAATCCTTCAGAAGTTAAACGTTATATTATGATTGATTGGGGTACAAGTTTTATTAATTGGCATGCTAAAAAACTCACCGGAATATCTCTTCCAGCTATCAGAACGAGTACCGCTCGGATTGCTTTAGATCTTATGTTGCAATGTGGAGGAAGTGCATATTTACCTGACATGTTGGCCAAACCATTTATTGAGCAAGGCAAACTGTTTGAGATTGACAAACTACCTGTATTTGAAAGGGAATTATTTAGCGCCTTTCATAAAGAAAATGAAAATGAAGAGCGCATTATTGGAATTAAGAACCTCTTAAGAAAAGATGACCCTGAAGCTCCCGCTATTATGACTCCTTAGCAATGTAGTTGTTGTTTATAAAATTAATTTTATTTATCTTTCTTGCAAAAGTTAAAAGTTAAAAGTAAAAAGTAAAATATTTTTATCGTTAATGTAAAAATATTTTACTTTTCTTACCCACCAAAAACATAGATTATTCAATTTTAAATTAATTACTTTTTAGTGACCGAATAATGACCATTAATTCTAATTATGACTCAACTTCAGCTGACGATTTAGATTTCAGCAGCGATGAAACTTCTAGCGAAGTTGAGAATGATATCGCAGAGCTTGAATTAAATATAAACCCGAGTGAGAGTGCAAATTCAAAACATAAAAACAAACGTAACTTTCTTGCAAAGAGAAAAATAGAGCAACTACAGGAAGAGCGCCTTCGAAGAAAGCAAGATGAAGATTATTTTGATGATTGGGATTAACTAAATAAGCTTAACTACAAGTTATGCAGTTATCTTAACGCTAAATTTTAATTTAACGTTATACCAAAAACTTTTTTGTAATTTTCATAATGTCAGTATCTGATGATTGAATTTTACTTATTAAAGGCATATCCATGAATATACTTTTTTTAATGTACCCTTGGGATAAAATTGAGCCCGAAACAGATTCAACTTTACGATTAATTCACGAATGTGTATCACGTGAACATACAGTTGCAATTGCAACTCCTCATAATTTAACAATGAGAGACTCAGTGTCGAGCGCTTTTTGCCAAGTTTTTAAAAAAGGCTCCGCAACGCCCAACAGTATAATGTCATTTTATAAAAAAGCGGAGTTTAAAAAGTCACAGTTACCTCTAGCTGGCTTTGATACGATAATAATGCGTGCAAACCCACCGTTAAATCCTATCACTTTAAATTTTTTGGATTCAGTTCGTGAAGATGTTTTTATCATGAATGACATTGATGGTTTACGTATCGCAAATACTAAACTGTACACAGCCTCTTTTGACGACCCTGCAAATCACTTCATTCCTGTTACGCATGTATCTAAAACACCAGAGTATCTAGTTGACGTTCTAAATGAATCTCAGTCCGGAAAAATGATCATGAAGCCGTTAGATGGATATGGTGGGCAAGGAGTTATTTTAGTTGAGAAACATGCACAAAAAAGCTTTCATTCACTACTGGAATTTTATATTAACAGCGGTAAAGGCGGTAATTACGTTATTCTACAGGAATATGTAGAAGGTGCTGACTCAGGAGACGTTCGCATCTTAATGTTAAATGGAGAGCCAATCGGTGCGATGAAGCGTGTTCCAGCTTCCAACGAAGTACGCTCAAATGTTCATGCTGGCGGCACAGTTGTAAAACATACATTAACTAAAAATGAAAAAGCACTTTGTAAGCATATTGGACCAAAACTTGTTCGAGACGGTTTATATTTTGTCGGTATTGATGTAATTAATGAAAAATTAATTGAAGTAAACGTACAAAGCCCTGGTGGCATTATGCGTATTAACAAATTGAATAATACTAAGCTACAAAAAAAAGTAATTGATTTTGTTGAAAGTGTTGTTAATGCAAAAGAAGCATTAGCGCAACGTAAAAATGAATTTAGAAAGGCCATAAACGATGCTCATGTTGTCTGAAAAAGAGTGTATAACCTTAATCAAAAATGGAGAATGTTTTCATGCTGAAGTGGACGATGGTGCTTTTATTGTCAAAATAGACGAGTATGCTCCTATCATATGTGCCGCTATTCATAATGGTCATCGGCTCCGTAATGATTTAACTAAATCATTTCTTTTGTCAAAAGAAGAGCGTTTTTATGAGGAAGATCCTTACACAGATGAACTAATTTCTTCTTTTCCTATTCAGATCATAGGTAATGACTCTCGATTCGAATATGACTTAAATCGAGCTAAAACCTTATCAACTTACTTTAAAACCGCATGGGATAAACAGGTTTGGCAAAAGCCTTTGACACAAAAGCAACGTGCAAAAAGTCATAGTAAACATCAAGCTTTTTATAACGTGCTTGAAACCATTGTCACTGTTATAGAAAAACAATTTAACAATGCGATAGTGTTTGATATTCATTCCTATAATTATAAAAGAATAGAAAAAGACTCACCTACTTTTAATATTGGTGGTGGTCAAATTGACGTAGAGCGTTGGGGGGGAATTGTTAATCAATTTGAAAAACAACTTAATAAAATTGAATTACCAAATTTAAATGTAAGAGCTGCAACCGATGAAATATTTCAAGGTAGAGGCTATTTAATCACGCATATTAATGCTCATTTTGACAATACTTTGGTGCTACCTACTGAAGTTAAAAAAGTATTTATGAATGAAGCGTCAGGTGAAGTTTATCCACTTGTATTAGAAGAGTTAAAAGCTGGATTCAAAAATGCCATTAGTGAAACTGCCGCATTTTTCGTTCGTAGATACGGCAAAAGAAAAAAAACTCAAAAGGCTGATATATTATCTTCAAGCATTAGTAGTGAAGTTTTAAATTTAGATAAGAAGCTATTTTTATTGTGCAAAAGTATTGAAACATTAAATTTTATTAACCCTGTTAATTTGATCGCTCAACGAAATAAGTTTCTGAAAAAAAATAGCTATATATCACCAAACTTTAATTACAAGCAGCTTAATATTGATCCTTATAAATTTAGAGAGCACTTGTACAACTTACCCGTTAGTGAAATAAATGATGCTGATATTCAGCAGTTATATCGCCATGTAATTGATAACTTAGCAAGTAAAATAGATTTATTAGCCACTATAGGCACAGATGATTTTGTTTATAACTCATTAAAATATTATGGAGAACCTAGCCCTAACGATATTGCAAATGCTCGCTTCCTTCTTCATTTGAATGATGATGAATCAGAGCAAACTGAGGAACTACTGAGTTCGGATGATGCAATTGATTATTTTAAGTTTCAAGCAAAAGAATGGGGGCTGAACTGTAAAATAGAAAAGTCAGGAAAAATTGTAGCTAAAGCAATGGTAAATAATGAAAAAGCATTATTACTTATTAATAAGGAAGCACTTTTTACTCAAAAAGAATTACACGCCTTTGCCTATCATGAGCTTGGTATTCATATGTTAACAACGATTAATGCGAAGAAACATCCACTCAAAGTATTTAGTTTAGGCTTAGCTGGCAATACGCATACTCAGGAAGGAATTGCATTATATAGTGAGTATTGTTCAGGCAGTTTAACCACCAAACGCTTAAAAACAATTGCATTAAGAGTTATTGCTGTTCAATACATGTTAGAACATGGCGATTTTGTTAAAACATATCACTCGTTGATGAATGAATTTAACTTAGACAAGGAGTTTGCTTTTACGTTAACAACAAGAGTATATAGAGGCGGTGGTTTCACTAAAGATTATTTATACTTAAAAGGTTTTAGAGATGTTTTAAATCTTGCTAAAAAAAGCTCTATTGATAATTTATTGGTTGGTAAAACAGGGTTACTCGATTTCAATGTTGTTTCTGAGATTGTAGCCCGTGGCATGATCACTAAACCACAACCTTTATTCGATTTAACCTATAAATCATCAGGCGATAATGTTTTGGATTTTGTTGTTAATTCAATCAAATGATTTTTGTAATAGCCTTACTCTCAATATCTATGGCTAATAGTAGGTATTGAGTCGATTACGGATGACCGCTGTAGGCTCTATTTAGCCTTTCCAAAAGGGCAAGTTATCCGACATTTCGGTCATAAAGATAATGGGCTTTAAGGGTAGTGTTTTCCTATTTCATAATCGCACGATGGATGCTGTGGGGGCTGGAGGTTAGAAACCTCCAGTTGGGTTACTGACTTCTAAGTAGTTTTGGAAAGTCATCAGGGCTTTCAGCTACCAAAATGTAATTAGTATTACTACTTATGTAGTGCAATTTTTCTTTAACTATTAATACCAAATCTGAATCTTTGCATGTTTCGTAATATGCTACTATCGCAGGAAAAAGATATTCAGCTATAACTTGAACGTTAACCGTTGCGGTTAGCGCTAACATATCTTCAAGATCAAGAGTGGGGTTGTCATTTAAGTTGATTGAATATCCACGCTTATTTAGTGAATTTACTAGTTCCAAATTTAAAATTGGATAGTCAAATTTTTCTTGTTCTATGTTTGCAGCTTTCCTATTTTTTGCCTCAAACACCTTATGCACTACATATTCATTCTTGCTATAGGTGTAGCCATCTTTTGTACTATAAAGTACTTGTGAAAACATAATAAACAGCTTCAAAATATCACCTACGTAATTTAATTTTAGATTCACCTAACGAATCAATAGAATTTATCGAATGGCTAAAATTGATAAAAAAGTGGATTCCTGTATAGCAAAGTAAGCTTAAAACTTAACTTAACTTAAC
Organism: Pseudoalteromonas sp. C2R02; assembly: GCF_018860845.1. Taxonomy (NCBI): domain Bacteria; kingdom Pseudomonadati; phylum Pseudomonadota; class Gammaproteobacteria; order Alteromonadales; family Pseudoalteromonadaceae; genus Pseudoalteromonas; species Pseudoalteromonas sp. C2R02. The sequence continues at coordinate 17,895 of NZ_JAHKQC010000030.1, forward strand.
TTAACTAATGCATTTAGAACCCTGTTTTTAGATTATGAAGTTAAAATATTAATTAATCTACAGCCTCAACGTCGTATTAAGCAAACTAAAATAGAGGGCTAAAATGTGGAACGAATCGAAACGTAACCCACTATTTTAGTTGCGTTTAAATACATTGTTAGTTTTTATGCCCCATGACATTTTTTAAATTTTAAGCCACTTCCACAAGTACACAATTCATTTCGACCAGTTTTAACTTGAGTCTTTTTTTGCTTCAATTGGTCAACGCGTTCTTTTAATTTAGAAACTAATTCAGCTGACTCTCTGTCAATTCTAAGCATTTCATCGTAATGTTCGATTGCAGTTTCATGATCCCCCATGGTTTCTGAAAGAAAACTACCATAACCCATATGTGCTTCAAGGTAATCGGGGTTTATAGACAAAGCTTTGTCATAAAGATTGCAAATAGTTTGACGATTACTTTTATTGTCCTTACATTTGAATTTATAAAAATTCGTTAAATTATTGTATGCTTTTTCTTCAGTAGGATTATAAGAAATCACCTCTTCATACTGAAGCTTAGCACCTTCATAATCATCAAATTTTCGGCTTAAAAGACAACCCAAATTTAAACGAGCTTCCGTTAAATTTGGCATATATTCAATTGCTTTTTCAAATAACTCTTTTGCTTTTTCATGGTTAATACCTAACCGATAAAACATAAATCCATAGTTATTTAATGCATAAGAGTTTTTACTATTTAATTCTATTGCCTTATTAAAATTATGCTCTGCCTTCTTAAGGTTATTCCGATGCGAAGAAATGCTAGCACGTATGGAGTAAGCATCTGATGTTGGAGTGTTGCTTTCAAACCATTGGTCTAATGAAATTTCTTTTAGATCAATATCATCTAAATATGAGATTTTTAATAGCTCAATCAAGTGAGTAAGGTCAACAGCCCCCAAACAAGAAAGTATAGATTTATACCCCTCCTTTTTTAACTCATTAAATGTTAAATTTTTAATGTCACTGACATAAGAGAGAAAATCATTAATATTTGAGCTTATATTTTCAAGAGCCTTTAATTCTGCTATTTCACTTACAATTGCAGTAGGCGGAAGAGATGAAATTAATGAACTTAAATTCTCTTTTTCTTTTATCCAATGTTTAGTATATTCAATCCGATCTTCCGCAGTATAAATATTAGTCCCAGTGACCATTACAGGCAGTATTTTATCTTCATAATTTTTGTCTTTTAACACATGTAATACTTCTTTCATGCAATTTTTAGAGCGTAAGTAGGCATCGCTAATTAGTAGAATAGCAAAATCTGCATCTCTAATACGTTCCATAAAACTTGAAATACTATGCTTGTATTCAATATCTCGTACATCACGAACTAAATTTAATTGTAATTGACTTAAATCCTTTTCAATCTCGTCAGCTACTTGCATATCGGTCCATGAATAAGAGATGAATACTTTTTGTTTATCGTTCATTTTGGCTCATCTTATTAGTAAAGCTAATATTTGTATAATGTGCATGCGTGTTTATCAGGTTAGACCTCTTAATAAAAAATACGATTTAAGCATAGAAGAACATAACGTTAACTAATAAAAACTGATTTTAGCTGTCTAGGAAAGCGTGCATGCGCATTATTCTTGATTATTTTCGCTCAATATTTCGATACAAAATTCATATGTTATTGACTATAATTAATTAATTTTTTGTATACAAGACATGTTCCCTCTTTTTCTAGCAGAGAAAGTGTAGATTGTAATTATCCTAGTGGTTAGGAAATTACATCTTTACAGCTACTGTGTAACGTATTTCCATTAATATAACTCTTTATATAAACCACTTAAACTCAAGGCTCCTTGCTGACTTTTGAGATTGACCTTGTTAGTTGGTTAATCGACATAAAGTGATCAAACTATTTTGTCTTCTGACAATAACCTTTCTTACTATTTCGTGTTTAATACTTAGTTTTTTTTCTATGGCATCAGCCTTCACGGCTGCTTTGTTCATTATTTCTCTTTGCTCTGACGTTGTATAGAAAAGAGGTAGATCTAAAGGATATAGAAAATTTCCCTCGGTTTCATCTTTGATACTACCCATTAAAAAAGTGGGAACTTGATGCTTTGTCCCCTTACTGTTTTTCATATTTTCTTTCATATTATTACTCGCTTTCTGTAATATTTGCTAATCAGATTTTATATAGTCATTATTTAGCATGTTGAATATTTTTTAATGCAGCTATCTTACCTTTCAGTGATAGCAATCTTATTTGCCCTTTATCGTGAAACGGCAAAATAAGCTCTCTATTTTGAGGGAATTTATCCATGAGACGTTTATATTCTTCAATTTCACTCTCCACTATCAATATATTTATATTGTGTGCTTTTTCCGCTTGAGCAAGTTCAATTTCAAAACACTTAGCATTACTAATAGCCTTTAATGGCAAAGAGTCCGATATCGGATGCTTCTGTAATTTAACAAAATCTGAAGCCTTAAAAAGTGAGGTTTTACTATATTTAGCATATTTGGGGCTTGGATTTTTATCACTAACTAGCAAGTTTTGTTTAACTAAACGAATGACTTGCCGGTATATAAATCGCCTTGCTTCAATTGGCTCCTCGAAAACATTGCTAATCGATTGCAACATGTCACGCAAAGTGGTGATGGTAAAGTGATTCAAATCCTTTTCAATTAAAAGATAATAAATATACTCATTGAGTTTAATAGTTTTAGACATATGGGATTACCAATAAAAACTTAGTATTGCTAAGTATACTAATATAAGTAAAACTTAGACAATCTAAGTTATTCTAGGTATACAGATGAAAACTAAGTGGTTAAACCAAATCCTATCCCAGTCAGGCTTAAAGAAGCTCGTAAGCGAGCGAGTATGACTCAAAAAGAATTAGGTATACGTATTGGTTTAGATGCTAGCTCAGCAAGTAGTCGGATGAATCATTACGAAAAAGACAGACACACTCCTGACGTTCAAACGCTACAGCGTATGGCCGCTGAGTTAGGCGTACCTTTGAATTACTTCTTTTGTGATAGTAGTGAAACAGCTGAACTTGCTTGCTTAATTAACAATCTATCAATAGAAGAAAAACAAAAACTGATCGAACAGTTAAGTAAATAAACCTCAACTTTCACAACATTATACAAATATATTTAACTTATATTGAATAAGCTGGCTCGATATGAGTCATTGCAACTTGAGCTAATAAAGGTTATTTCTTAACGGATAAAATACAGCTTGTTGGTATGTTAAGGAGTTGATAGTGGATCTGAATAAGAAAAATGATTTTAGTCCATATGTATATAAAACCTAGCTAACGTTACAATTGAAAAAGATTAATCGGAACTTGACGGAATGGAAAAAATACTAATAGTCACAAGCTCTTATGATAAAACTTGTGACTACATCATACAAAAATACAATGACGTAGACTTTTTTCGATTAGATTTAGATTTTTTTTCTAAATATTCTATTTCTTATACTAAAGATGGCTTTGTCATTAGTAATGGTAATGACATTCTGCATGAAGCATCATGCTCATCAATCTATTATAGAAAACCCACCCCTGAAAATCTTAATGGAATTATCGACCTAAAATATCAATCATTTTCCCATAAAGAGGCTTATTCGCTAATAGAAGGGATTGTCGAGGCTTTTGATGGAACTTGCTTAACCAAGCCATCCATCATGCGACCAGCTGGCAATAAAATATTTCAAGCTAAAATAGCACAGCAAGTTGGATTTGAGGCACCTGATTACTTGATGACAAACAATGCAGATTTTGTAAAAGAATATCAAGCTAACGAAGCAATTGTAAAACCATTGTCAGTGGGGGTTATACAGGATGAAAAAACTAAAGAGTATGTTCAAACTAATATGATTGATGCCAATATAAATTTAGACGCGCTTAAGTACTCACCATCATATTTTCAGCTTTATCAAAAAAAAGATTACGAAATACGAGCAACCTTTGTCGATAGTGAAGTGTTTGTTGTAAAAATTGAATCACTAAATGAAATTGATTGGCGCAAATCAGATAACAAGATCACTTACTCGGTTTTTGAAATGCCCAAAGACATTTACAGCAAGTGCGTTAAGTTCATGAAATTGTGTAAAATGGATTTTGGTTGCTTTGACTTTATTGTTCATAACGATAGTTGGTACTTTTTAGAAATGAATGTAAATGGGCAATGGGCTTGGTTGGAGTTTGAAACCGAGCTTAATATATCGGGTAGTATAGTGAGGTATTTACGTGGTAATTAAGTTTTTTGTTTGGGTTGGTACGATACTAAATTGGTCGCCTATATTACATATTTCTAGTGATAGTGACTTTGGTTCGTATAATGGTAAAAATAGTGATATTCGATTTACTTTATTTACTTTGTCGCTAGGACAAAATAAATATTACGTTATATCACTTTTTAAATCAAAAACCACATGGAAACTCAACTTATTAGAAAAGCTGGACTTTTTTGATATTTGCCCAATTAGCCAACAAAACGACATTGACGATAAATCAAGTAAGTATGTTCAACCGTACAAATCAGATAATGATGAAAATGATAAAAAACTAAAGTTACACATAGAGCTATTAAAAGAAAAGATAACTCAAAGCCGAACACGGATATCTAACTCATATACAAAAATGAATAGCTATCGCTCTATAATTTTAGCACTAGCTGCCGTTGGTGTTTATTTGCTAACCGAAATTGTAAGAGCAAGCTCAATCAACATTCTTATAGTTTTAAGCTCAATATTTCTAATTTTATTTACCTTTTATGGGTTAAGTGCCTTTTTACAAGTCACTTTTGCGTTAAAAGTAAAAGCATTTGTTAAATCTTCATTCAAGGAGCTTAAACAAGATTCTACCAGTCTTCAATTAGCTAAAAGCTTTTATATTGATTTTCTCTCACTCAATAATGAATCTCAAATCACCGTTTCAATTACAAAAAATGCAGAAAAGTACTTTAACCGAAGCTTTATAGTTCTAGTGGCTGCTTGGTTATGCCTTTTTGTTAGTAAAAACGACCTTCTTGATTATAATCAACTTTTACCGCCAGTAATAAATGAATACATTGTTATTAATAATCAACAAAAGTTACAATCAAAGCAGCTGGCTAAATTTCTTAATGTGCTAGATACATACGAAGGAAAAATCTACGTCATTAGTAATAAATCAAATCCAAAAGTAGACACGCTAATTGAATTACTAAAACCCAATATGAATATAAAACAAAAACTGGAGCATATTTCAATGAAAACAGATACGCTACACACTAACATAGTAGTGCTTAAGTACGGAGAGTGATATGAAGCCATATATATTAAACTATAGTGAAGTTATAGAAGTTAAATCTAAAGCGATTCACAGTGCTGCGGATACAACTAGACTGACAGAAACAATTGAGCAAATCGATGAAGGCTCTATCGCTACTGATTACAGCTATAAGACAGAAGTCAAATATAATGAAGAACATACCAATTTACAAGGCTCAACAGTACAGACATTTACAGTCGAACCTTGGGACGGAGACGAAATCACAAATAATTTACATTGCTCCACGCTTGTAACTAAATCTATAGAGCCATCTGATAATGACGAGGTTAATGAGATGACTACGATAGTTACTAGAACAATCGAGCAGTCTGACGAAGACGAGATACATCAGATGTCGACCTTACAAACAAACACTGTTGAGAGTTCAGACAATAACGAGTTATTATTAAACTAGTATTACCTATTTTAAGTAACTAGTTTACTTTAATTACATGGATGCCATTTCAGCAATCAAAATTATTCAACCTCAGACTTAAAAGAAAAATTGTCTGATACCTAATACAGTTGCACCTATAAACACTCCGACAATTATTTTTCCTAATAAGGTTTCGTGCCATTTACTTGCTTTAATCGGCTCAGGAATATTTTCAGTATTATTGCTGTCTTGAGTAATTTTAATATCCTTATTATTGTCGCCTATAACAGAGTTTGATACTGATCCATTAAAATTATTACTCACATTATTCTCAATTTTAGTCAAAAGTACTGTTGATTCTACAGCATGGGTTAATTCCTGAGAATACTTATTAAAAGCAGTTTCTGTCATAGCTTCTTTATCTGCATCCTCTATCACTCGCTGTAAAGCTAAATGCTCTATCCATGACTTCCTGTAAGGGACATCACTCCACATATTAGCAATATCCATCAAAGCTTTATAAGTTTCTTCACCAGGGATTTCTTTCAATGAATTAAATAGGTTATTTCTAGCATCTTGAGCATCGTCTCTTGAAGTCGGAGAATAACACCCCCCGTTTGCCCTATCTATATCATCTTCTTCCCGTATGTATAGATGCATCAATTTATATAACTCCATAGTTGAAGTAACTGTATGATGTGATTTCCTGCCACTCAACTCGTCATAACTACGCTTATTAGATAGCTCAGAAAGTACAGATATAGCTAAGTTCGTAGCATCTTCACTAGCTTTTATTTTTAGCTTCAAACCTAATAGCGGTACACCTTTAATTGCATCTGAACTAATTAATATAGCCCACCACACGCCTTTAAGATTATCGCAATTATTCTTAATTTTGTACTCTGATAAGCTAGCAAGCTCTTCATTGGATATATATTTTGATGTAGTCAATATACGTAAAATATTTTTGTTAATTTGATAACTTGAGTTGTTTGTATCATATATGAGGTCAAGCAATGGTCGAGATAATGTTTCAAATAAGTAATGACCATTTACTAGTATTTGCCCTAAAACATAACGACCTGAATTAGATTCTTCACTATTAGTTAATAACCACTGAATTTCTTGCATTAATATTGATGAAACTAACACAGGGTGAGCTATAAATAACTTCTCAAACCAGATTGGTAACTCATTCATTTCACAAAGAGCTAACTTTGTAGCTTGCTTCACTTCTATTTCAGATAATGACGCCTCCCAATTTTCAATAGTCTCATTTTCAATTCCGACACCACTTAACGCGAAAGTAAAACCATAAGTAGCAGAGCTTAAATCATTTCCTTCTGACTTTAATAACGGGGCATTATAAGAGCGCCAATACGATATTGAAGCGTTTTTATACGCTAAAGCAACCTCATCTCCAAAATCAGAAACCAATACCTCCCAATTTAAGCAACACCAATGATTATTATCTTTAGATTTACTTCTTATACAATCAAACAAATAGCTTTGAAAGCCATTTAACTTACCAGTAACAGCATGCCGTATATCTAGGATAGTTTCAGGTTCAGCTTTTATAGTTGCTACACTTTCAATAAAGTTATTTTTTCTTAATTCTTCTTTTTCTTCACGCTGTTTTGAGAATTTTTCCTCTTGAACTTCGTGCTCTTTTTGCCAATCTTCCTTTACGGGATTTAAGAATCCGTCTAAAAGAGCAGCACCACCTTCAAACTCACGGGATACACCATTAACTTTTTCAAGATCTTCTGAAGTTAGTCCATTTTCTTTTGCTAACGTCCATGCCAATGAAAAGGCGACACACTTGTCATCCCTAATCGACTTAGTCATAACCCATTTTATTACTTGCTGAAAGTCATCGTAATTGAACGCCCAAAACTCATGAAAAGCACGAGCTTGAAACCACATATTAACTGACTTAGGGTTTGAAGATTCTTTATTATCCTCTTCAGTTCTGCTCCTTTCCTTAGCTACGTCGTGCCAAAAAAGTTGATAGTTAAGTTCCTTCCAATTACTAACAGCTTTAGGAAGCTTTTTTTCGTGTTGACTATAGCCTCCACATTTATGATAGACCTGAGCTCTCGAAATAAGCTCAAGCACATTAGTTGATAAGTGTGTTGCGTCTTTTGATTTAATAACCCTGAGTAAAGCTACTTCAACACAGCCAAATAACCATTCATATCGCTCTGAGACCAAACACCTGAAGTGCTTTGCGTAAGGTTTAGTATCAATCATGCCAAACAATGAATCTATTACAGTTAAAACGGAGTCGAAGCTTAATCGCTCTATAAAATTTTCAACCGATGATTGTATAGCCCTATAGCTATATTTACTTGGTTTGTTTATACAAGGGAATATTTCTAGTAATTCACTTACTTGTAATTGATTTCCATATTCATCTAATATCAAACTAGCTAAAGATTCATTATTGCTTTCTGAAAAGGAGGCAAGTAATTCACTAGCATTATCCTTAATCACATCCGGCATCGCTATTTTTTTTAATAACCTTACAGCCAAAGTCATAGATAAAACATCCATTCCAACAGTCTTAGATATTTCACATGCTACATTTTCACACTCTTTAGCTTCAACACATAAAGCCATTTGCAGCAATATTTGCCTTAACTGTTTGTTGCTTAAATATTGCTGCAATAGACTTTGAAATATCCCCCCCATATCAGGGTGGCTGAACCTAGCAATAGCATTAGCGTCAAATGAAATAAATGAATCGTCTGTTGCGCCAATCATCTCACAAAACTTCATGAGTAAAGCTTGACGCTGCTCTATTGGTAACTTAGAAGGGTCTCCCTCTTCTATAAACACTTCTGGCGATATATTTGCTACTACTTCAGCAAAGCTATCGTTCATAAGGGCATACCACGACAATATGGGCTTTAATGTCTGTACAGGAACTTCTATACCGTAAGTAGTACTATAAAATAAAGAACGAAGCTTATCATCGCTCCCTTTACTGGCGTATTTTATTGACACCCACTGAGCAGTTAAATACTCCCTTAGGAGTCTATTTGAAAAACTGACAGTGCCATATGCAGAAGGTTCAAATACAGCTCGATTTAGCAATGTAGTAATTTCATCATTAGTCCAATCAGGAAGAACTTGATGAACATTGAGAATTTCATGATTAACTTTTGCGTCAGGAACAGATATTTTAGACTTTTTACCAAAAGTTAATGCTGCCGCAATTTCTTGTACACCTTTAAGGACTTTTGATAAAGATAAATCACATTTATCACGACCAACCTCTATTAGCTCTAGCTTAATAGTTAACAGATTTTGCAATAACTCAGAGCGAGAACCTATTCTTTGATTCTTTTTCCAAAACTCAACCACCGACAGTAAATCTAATGGTTTTCTGGTGAAAAATTCAGCTTCTTTTTCTTTTACCTCCGCCATAAAGATATCAATATTTTCAATACCTTTTTCTAGAGAAAAGATACGAATTTGTTCATAACTTAAGTCAGAAAAAGAATATACCTCAAAAGAGGATTTAGACTTATCATCATTTTTAAGTAACAACAAATTATTAACAAATTCCAAATCAGTTTTTGGCCGCCAAGCTGAACCTCGGGATGTTATGAATATTTTTGCTCTACTTATCCCCTTGTTAATTTTTTTGCTAAAGCAGCGAAGCGCTTTTTGGAAGTCTTTTTCATTTGCAATTTTTGCTTCATCAACTGAGTCTAAAAAAAAGTACCCATATTCTTGACCTGTCAACCAAGTATCAAATTGAGATATATCACCAAACTCAAAAGCATCTTCAAAGTTATCTTTTATGTCTTCAATTTTTATGAAAAACGAACACTTTTCCTCTGCTGAGAGTTTCTTAGCTTGCTCTCTTATTTCAACAGTTTTACCTGAACCAGCCTCAGCTAAAATGATTATTCGGTCTTTATTTAATAACCCTTCCCAAGTATCTCCATTTCTTGTTCCTAGAGAATAAAAATCTGAAAGATCTTTTTCATCACTTAATGATGTAGGTATTTCATTAAACAGCCGATTAAGTTGAATATAAGAGTTAGACATACAAGTAAAGTCAAAGTTATTAGTACACAAAACTTACCATATTTAAGATAGTTAGCACATATGACTTTTATAGAAACTTATAATAAAATATAATCAGCCTAATGATTGACTGTTTTTGAACTTAAACCTGCAATAATCAAAATTTTCAAAAAATAGTTGTTAGTCTCCGATGCTGATCAAATAAGTAATTTTCGACACTAAGTTACTTTTTAAAATGTATTTGTAGTTTTATTTTTTCTCTTTGTCTTAGGCTTAAAAGCCCTCTTCGCCTTGTATGGTGTACCCTTACCTTTTAATCCACTAAAAGTAACCATTTTCACTTCATTGATTAATACATCTATGCTTTGAGTAATGGGCTCCATAAAATGTGTGTACTTTATTTCTTTTTGGCTAATGGCCTCTAGTTGTGATTCCCAATGAGCTGTCATATCAGGGATTGTCATACGTTGGGGTAATGAACATATTAACTGTGTTCCAACATCAGTAGCCCTAATATCTTTGCCTTTACGTGAAAGAAATTGACGTTTAAATAAAAGCTCAATAATTCCAGCCCTTGTTGCTTCTGTTCCTAGACCATCAGTGTCACGTAATACTTTTTTGATTGAGGTGTCAGTAACATAACGGGCGATACCTGTCATAGCTGAAAGTAATGTAGCATCTGTGAAATATTTAGGTGGCGTAGTTTGCTTTTCTATCAAATCAGCTTGTTGGCAGTGCACTTCGTCACCCTTTGAAACATTAGGAAGGTTGATCGCTGAAAATTCACTATCCCCTTGTGAACTTTGCTTTGAAGGAAATAAACTTTTCCAACCTTGTGATACCACATCTTTTTGCTTAGCAATAAATAAACCACCTGACACTTCCGTATCAATTTGTTTATCAACATATTCAAAAGGAGGATAAAATTGAATAAGGTACTGCCTAGCCACTAGTTCATAAATATTATTTTCAGCAGGTGATAAGCGGCTTAAATCAGTTGATTTTGATGTAGGAATTATTGCGTGGTGGGCACTTACCTTTGAGTCATTCCATGCTTTACTTTTTAAACTAAGATTTGCGTTGTTAGCTGCATCATTCAAAGCTGAGCATGATTTACTAATAGCTCCAACGACTTGCTTAACATCGTTCAAGTGCTCTTTGGGTAAATATCGACAATCTGAGCGAGGGTAAGTAATTAATTTATGTCGCTCATATAATTGCTGACACGTATCAAGTACTGATTGTGCGCTCATACCAAACCTTTTTGCTGCATCAATTTGTAAGGCTGATAAACTGTACGGTAATGGCGGAGGTGTCGCTTTTTTTGCTTGAGTTACATTAACAATTTTTCCTGATTTATTTTGTACCTTTGATACAACGTTTAAGGCTAATGCTTTGGATAACACTCGATTATCTTCATCCATGTAAGGCTCACATGCTTTGCTTGGACGCCATTTAGCCTGATAAGGCTCACCTTTAGAAGTAATAAGAGTACAGGTAACCTCATAAAATGGTTTTGATACAAAATTCGCAATCTCTAAGTCTCTGTGAACGATTAAACCTAAAACTGGTGTTTGTACTCGGCCAATTGATAAAACACCGTTATAACCTGACTGACGCCCTTGTAACGTGCATAGACGAGTCATGTTGATTCCATACAGCCAATCAGCTCTTGCGCGTGCTAATGCAGATGTCGCAAGAGGAATGAAGTCGGTATTTTTACGTAAATTATTTAATGCTTTTTTTACTGCCGCTGGGTTTAAGTCACTTATTAAGCACCTTAATACCTCCGCTTTTTTAGCTTTAGATACACCGCTATGATTGATCACCTCATCAATCAAAATTTGCCCAACTCGATCTGGATCGCCCATATTTACTAACGTACTGGCTTTTTTTATTAATGTTTTTACTACTGTAAATTGCTTTCTTGTTTGACTTTTAACGACAAGCTTCCATTTATCAGGAACAATAGGCAAATGCTCAACAGCCCATTTTTTATAATCAGGGTTGTACGCCTCTGGCTCTGCTTGTTCTAATAAATGACCGATACACCAAGTAACAACGTCGCCATTACCAGCAGTGATAAAACCATCACTTTTCTTATGCGGTTTAGGTAATACATCTACTAGTGCTCTGCCGAGGCTTGGTTTTTCTGCAATAAACAATCTCAAACTTTTTTACCTGTAATTGGACTAACTTTATATATTTCTAGTTGTTGCTCTAACAAAGATACCTTTTCTAACGCTTCAAAAAGCGTAAATTCAAGCTGAGCATTATGAGCTAAAACTTGATCACTAAACGCTTTTATTTGGTCACGCTGAGATCTATAACGCTCTTTTAATTCTTTTTCTTTGTCGCGCTGCTCGCGTAGTTTACTTTCAGCCTGTTTGTTTTTTACACTTTTATCTACGGCTGAACCTTGCTTTAGTAACTGAATTCTTTGATTAGCAATTTCAACAAATTCTGAATAATAATAAATACCACCAGAACTTAAACCAGCTTCATCATTGATTCTCTTTAAGCTAATGCGCCCATCAGGTTTTGTATTTAATGGCTCACCATCAATAAGCCTATCCCATGCTTGCTCTAACCTGATTAACGTTTCTCTGCCTCTATCTGATTGTTCTGTCATAGGTGCTCTTATAAAAGTGTTTGATTAATGTCGTGTTTGAATACATCAAAGGCAATATTATGATCTTTAAAACATTGTTCTATCGATTTAATTTCATAATAGAGCTTCGACAATATGTTCGGCATTTTCAATCCAAACTCGATCAATGATTCAAATTTGGTTATTAATAGGTTTCTTTTGGGAAGAAGTTCTAACGCCTTGGTTTTAGTAACAACCGCATACTTACAGACAGGCGCATCACAAATACGGTCACATCGGGGATTAGTACAGTGGCCAACAGGTGTTTCTATTATAGACATTTGTCCATCACGAACTTGCTTTGAAATTTCGTCACGGCTCAAATAAATGGTGCTTCTGTCTTCACCTCGTAAACTTTCTATTCGTTTACCTTCAGCTCCAGACAGCGATTCTGCTTCATTATAAATATGGTAAAGAGTGTCGGTCATGAACTCATGATTTTCTTGTGCTATATCTAAAAGTAATTCTTTATCTAACATCATGTCAAAATAGCCAGCCACATTTGCTTGGTTGGAGTACCAAGAAGTCATAAAAATATTGAGATGTTTAAATTGATATTTTAAGTCTAAGAGCGATGCCAGTTTATTACGAACAATATAAACCGCAAAAGTTCTTCGAAAACAATGTGGGTTAGGAATTAATGTTTCACCAACTTTTAATTCATCTTTTCGTGATGGATTTAAAAGGTTAAATTCAGTAACATCGTGGGAAGTAGCTCTGTAATTAACAAACTTAACAAAGCTTTTTAAAGAACACTCAATGCCTTGACGTCCTGCAGATGGATGCCTAGCTGTTGGTGAATATGATAAAAAAAGCGAGTCTGCTTCTTTTATCATTTTTTGTTGTTCATCAATGTGGAAATATAACTTAGCTCGTTCTTTCCAAGCATTCCTTGAGAATTCATAAATGTCATATATAAGTTCAATAGCTTGTTGTACAGCAGGAATAGTTACCCAGCTTGTTTGTCTTTCTACACCTGCAACGTTTACTTTTGTATGAATTCCATTTACTACAGGAATAACCATACCTCCATATTTTTTTTCTTGATAAGACCTAATTGTTAATGACTTAACTTCACCATCTCTACAGCCAGTAAAACCAGCTATGACTATATAACATGCTGCTCGAATTAGGCTTAACCACTGCCCTGTAAGATCTAGTTTAAAATCTATAGTTTTAGTTTGTTCTTGATAATTTTTTTGAGCGTAACCCCTAGCTGTAGGAACACCATACCCTTGTTCAATATTTTTATTGTAATCTTGAATAAAACTTTCATATGTATCACTAATAACCCTTCTACTTGGGTGATACTTAGCAACAACATCTAATGCAACTTTAAAATAATTTGAGGCTATATTTTCTGGTAAAGCTATCGTTTGATGTGAAATTCGGTGACTATTTGCGAGTAAAACAGCTAACTCATCAGCATTATTAATTACTCTAGAGATAACCCCTTCTTTTTTTAAAACGCTAAGTATTATTAAGTAGTTTTTCCATGTTTTGTATTTTAAATTACGGCTTTGAGCTACTTTTATAAAGTCTCTAAACCCTTTATCTGAGTTTATAAAGGTAAAGTCCGTACCGCCACATTCAATAATGCACTTGTCGAAAATTGAAAATGCTTGTATGTACTTCATACCGATACTTTTTTTACTTATGAGATCATCACAATTTAGCAATTTAAAGATTAATCTCTTACAAACTGATTTAAATCCATTACTGAGATTTCCAAAATTTAACTTAACGTCTTCTTTTAGAATTAACCAAATGTCATCTTTGTAATAACTAAAAGGTTCACCATCTGAATAGTAAGAAATAACTTTATTATCAGTATCAGTTACTTTTTGATATACAGCATTAATAGTCTCTAGAGGCTTAATTAACTCTTTCATTATTAATGTAACTCCATTAAAACATTAAAATCGGTTTTATCAGCCCAAAGAGGATGTGGAAGCTCAGAATACTTCACTTCAGCACTTTTATATACGTGAGGAAATTCTCGCTTCAATCGCTCTAAAATTGACTCTACGGTATTAGTAACCTTGGTTAATGTCGTAGTGGGTATTGAGTTAATTGATGGCTGACAGGCGACCTCAAGAATTACATCTCTAAACGAAAGCATAAGCCAAATATCATCAACTTCAGCAATAACAGCATGGTATGGGCAACCAAAACATTCTAAAAACTTATGGCATGCAACCTTATTTTTCTGTTTAGCCAAACCAGCTTTAACTAGTGATTTTTTTAGCTGCTTAGCTTTTTCACCGAAAGAATCTTTACAGCGAAGTCCATTGGATAAATTATTTGGGACTTCCAATTTTTTTTCTAAATAAAACTGCTCTCTCACTGGATCTCTAAAGTGATAAGCACTTTCAATAACCGCTTCATCTAATGACTCTCCTTGAACAGTTCTCTGCCTTACATCAAGCGCTCCAGCAATCGAGAACTCCATTAATTCAGGCATGCCATTAGAATAATGCCTAGAAACGGTCTCAGGACTATTATTTAAACCTTCGGCAACTGAGAAAATACTTTCTGTCGCTCTCATTATCAAAGTAGCTTTAGTTTTTCTAAACCGCTGTGTGCTCAATAGTGGAAGACCTAGTAAACCAAAAGTATTATTAAGTGATACACAGGAACTTGCAGGTGATGTTTTCGTTATTTTATTTTTAATAATATGTGGGAATACATAATCAAACTCCTGTTTTATTATTATTTTTCTTAATAGTAACCAAGTTTCAAAAAATTCTTTAGCCTTTTTACTAAATCCTATTTCAATGAAATTCTCTTTTCCACCTTGCCTGTATTTAACTGTTTTTAAAATATAGCTTCCACTAGATACTTGATTAAACGTATCTGCTGAGATATCTGAAAGCTTCAAATTAAGTAATGCAGACTCATTGGCTCCTGTATAAAAACTTGTTAAATAGAATGCTGTATTTATTAGTTCGTTACGCCATTTATCCAAAAAATTTTTTGTGTAAAGCTTTTTTTTCCAAGCTTTTTCTGTATGACCGTTAAAATTGTTATTTGTTAATAACGTTTCCTCATTGTATAGAGGGTGCACTTGTGGAACAGTATTTGAGATAGCGCACTCTTTATAAGAATTAAAAATTTTATATAAAGCTTTAACTACTTTCTTTAGTTCTTCATCGGAATAAGTCGAGCTAGGTGACGTATCATTGCTTAACGTTAAAAAATCAGCACTTAATTCACATAAAAGAGTCGGGTTCACTTCAGACAAAACCACCTTTATTGAATTTTGAATCTGCATGACTGTTTTTCCTTTTATTCCCTGAAGATATCTACCTTTTAGCTTAAATATATAACTACGGATTGCTATTGCAGAATAGAAATCCTTTATCCCCTTTTCATCACAATGTTGAATTAATGACACGATAGCATTAAAAATATTGATTTTAGTTCTTGGGCGTCTATCTAGTTTTATCATTATGGAATACAGGTTTTTGACTTCCTTCCACCTGTTCATATCTTGTAAAGTTCGATCAAGCTCAAAATTCAAAGTAAAACCTTTAGACTTTGCATTTGGGCAACCTTTAAAGCCTAATCGCCTAAAATAAGCAGTATGGCTATCATCTTTTAGCACCATCTGCTCTATTGGAATTTTGAGCACATCAAGTTCTATATCTTTTTGAATGTGGATGGCTTTGCGCTTTTCATTTCCGATAAAAGCCATAGTCTTATTTCTCGACCTTTAAAACTAGATCAAGGGCTTGCTCATAAACTTCATTAGCCTTCAATGTTTGATGACAAAATTTCAAATAATGCAAAAGTGTCGATCTCGATTTATGACCCATTACAGACTGAATATAATCAAGAGCGTCACCTTCTTTTATCCCTTGATTTAATAGCTCTTTCAAACGAGTTACTGCATAGGTTGAACGCAAGTTATGAAACTTATGATTAAAGCTTGGATATTTTACTTTTACTGTATTTCGAACCTCCCCCCATCTAGCATTAAACGTCCTTGGAGCATAGTAATGCCCATTCTGTGAAATGAATAAAGGTGGATTGCTTAATTTATCAGGGTTCTTTACTTCGAAGAGTTTTCTACGTTTTATATAACGCTTAGAATTAATGTATTGGTGCAATTGAAGCATTAGCAATGAAGGCATTTCAATAGTTCTACTGCCAGAGCCTTTCGTATCTACTCCCTCTTGCGGAGATATATGTACGCCACTTGAATGGATTAAATACTTATTATTAAGCTGTTCAGCAGTTGGCTTATAAATAAACTTTGACCTAAACGTAACAAGCTCTTCTCTACGTAACCCTGTATATCGAGCTAAGCTAACAGCAAGTTTAAACTCTTCAGACAAATTAACTAAAGTAGCTCCTTTTGAAGTATTTGAATTTACCTTTCCTTGGCGACATATCTCATAAACCAAAGTCCATTCATGTTCACTTAAAGGCACAAGCTCTCTTGGCATACCAAAATTACTTTTATCTTTAGGTAAGTTCAGTCTAATGTCTGTCGAGTCGACAAAGATAAACTTACCTCTCATGAACTCATGACCACCATCAATGTTTACTTTAATTGTTTTGTAGTTAAATGGTTTATTTATGAATTCATAGCCTTTGTTCAAATAAAACCTATAAAAACTAACAACTGATCCTAAGTAGTTATTAGCTGTTGTTCTAGCTAGTTCTCCATTTTTTACCGCATCTTTAAGATGTTTACTGAACTTATATGTAGGTTTATTTCTTGAAGTTATAGGCATTTCATCCCACTCAACTCCGATAGCATCTAGGAAGATAAAATAATGTAATAAGGATTGAGCTTGAGTGCTTACACTTTTTCGGTATAGAGAGGTCTTTAGATAAATTAGCCAGTTATTAACAATACTAACGGGCAAACCATTGTCTTGATACAACAACACAATATTCTGAACATCATGGCCTTTTCCACTAAAATTAAAGCTGATCTCACCAGTGTCTGAATTAACTGACTTAGATAATTTTTGGTCAATAGTTAAACTTGGTACAGTCCATAAAATGTAATTCATTAGCCATATCCTATTTCACACTTTTAACAATATTTAATGTAACAGTGATATTTCATTAAAATATCGTAACAGTGCTCTATCGGGATCGCCGGCATTAACTAATACATCAGCCTGTTTAATTAATTTTTTTAAAACCGTTAATTGTTTACGGGTTTGTGCTTTAGGTTTAAGTTGCCAAGTCTCTGGCACAATAGGTAAATCAGCGGCATTCCATTTTTTGTATTTATCATCATAGCTATCAGGCTCAGCTTGCTCTAATAAATGGCCTATGCACCAACTTACAATATCGCCACCCGCAACTTCTATATAGCCATCTTGTTTTTTATGAGGCTTAGGTAAGGCATCAGCAATAGCACGGGCAAGAGATGGTTTTTCAGCAATATACAATTTCATATTATTAGTCTTAGATATCTGCATTTAAGATACTGGTTACTTATACAGTTATCATAATCGCTGTTTGTTTGTATTGCTAATTTTTATTGTATTTATTAATTAGCATCCGACATGTTAAAAACAATTAATTTAGCTTTTTCAATTAAATAGAATAGTAATGGCCACACACATAATAAAACAACTAAGCTATTAGAAAGTGGAATAATCGTTTGATATAAAACAGAGATAAATTGAATATTGAGTATTTGCACATCAACAATACGTAGCAGTTGAACCAACATAGCGGGAATAACACATATTTGTGCGCTAATGCACAAACTGAGACTTATTTTATCTTTTAAGCCTAAATAAGCAATGATTGCCATCCAAACAATATCATTGCTTATCCAAAATACATAACGATATATGCGATTTGGATCATATTCAAAAATATAAGGCGTTAATAGATAGCTGAGTAAAAAAGAAAGCAAAGTAACACAGGTAAATAAAAATGCAGATCTGTCTTTATTAGCAAAATAAATCAATGCACAGCAAGCAATGATGATCATTTGCCAATCAAGTATGAGATGTAATAACTCTTTTATCGTCATAATTTTTATAGTCGTAAAACAATAAAAGGAAATCACATGATTTCCTTTTCATATATTCTATTTTGGTGGGTCAGGTGGGTCGTCATTTCCACCACCACCGCCGGGCATAAAAGCGTATTTATCAAGTAATGTCATATCCATGCTCCTTATCCATTTGCCATTTGCTTAAATAAGTTTAAGCACTTTTAATAATAGGAAAGATTCCATTTAAATAAAGGAAAAATCAGATATGGATTAAAATCAAAAAACATTAAGCTATAAGAATGCTATAAGAATGCTATAAGAATAAAGCTAAACTTCGACTTCTGCTTCAGACTTTTTATTTTTTAAGTATTGAGTAAAAACCACAAATAAAGGGGCAAAACATAAAACTACTGTTGCGGTATTAATTAAAGGCAATAACCCTTTATAAAGATAATCGGTATAAGTTAAATCAAAATAGTGACGATCCACTAAACGCATAAGTTGAAGTAAAGGTGCAGGTAAAACAATTAATTGACCAATAATCGATTGCCAAAGATGTATTTTATCTTTTATGGTGAGGTAGGCAATTAACCCCATCCAAGCTAAGTCATTAAATGCCCAAAATATATACCGAAAAATAAAATAATCTTGGTCATAAATTTTAATAAAGCTATTTAGAGAAATAGCCCATAGAAAAAAAATGAATGTAATAAAACAAAATAAAGTCCCCTTTGTATCTTTTGATACAAAACAAAAGATAGTAGCCAGCACTATCAATATAGCTTGACTACTATATACAAAATCTAGGATTAAAAGGAGCATTGCCTAGAATTAATCTTTCTTCTTTGGTGGTTCATTTTCATCATTACCACTACCGCCGCCAGGCATATACGAATATTTATCAATTGTATTCATAATATTTTCCTTAATTTTAGTTATTTCTCTTTATAAAAATTTTAAAAACTCACCCCTACGAAAGAGTGAGTTTTAAAGTATAACAATTGTACATAAATGCCAAGAGAGCTTTTGATATTTATCTAAATTATTTTCCAACTTGAATTGGATCTGATTCTTTTGCTTTGCCTTGCATAATTGAAATCTCAACTCTGCGATTACGTTTACGAGTTTCAATGTCTGTATTTGGCACTAAAGGTCGGGTTTCTGCATGACCAATTACCACCATACGATTTTTATCAAACCCACGCACTTTTTGCATTTCACTCGCAACTGCAACCGCACGTTTTGCTGATAAATCCCAGTTATTGAAATATAATTCGTTACTAACCTGATAATCATCAGTATGGCCCGATACTTCAATCTCACCCGGTACATCTTTTAATAAATCTGCTATTTCTTGAATAATAGGTTTAAATTGTGGTTGTAAAAAAGCACTACCCGACGGAAAAGAGCCATTTTCCCGAATACGAATGATGATTTGCTGCCCTAAAGATTCCAACTCTATTGCGCCATCTATTATTTGTTGCTCAAGCTGTTGCGCTATCTTCTTAACCAGTTCATTCACTTGTTCTTGATCGGCTGTTTTTTCGGCTTTAGCCGCAGACTCTTGTTTAGCGGTACTTTGTGATTCACCACCCCGTTTATTACCTCGTTGCTCTTGACGACCACCAGCAGAGGCTTCATCACCCGCCTGAAACTCTAACATTTGCTGTGTCATTTCAGTGGTTTGCTGTTGAATAGTCTCAATAGGTGTTGGTTCAGGTTTACCTGGGGTAAATTCCTGCGCTATTACACTGGTACCTTTTGGAATATCTTTAACTTCAAGTTTATTTTGCACACCAAATGCAAACTTCATAGAGCCTGCAATTTGTTTAAACTTAAGTACATCCATTTCTGACATGGCTAATAGTAATACAAAGAAACACATCAGCAATGACATTAAATCTGCAAATGTGCCCATCCATGCAGGTAAACCAACGGGAGGACATTTACACTCTTCTTGTTCGTCAGACATAACTATTCCTCAGTACTGACTTCGCGTTTAGATTCTGCGATATAGTTTTTCAATATGCCTTCGATTACTTTAGGGTTTTGACCATCTTGGATACCTAAGATGGCATCTAAAATAAGTTTTTGATTTAATTCTTCTTCATCTCGACGTACTTCTAATTTTGCTTGAATTGGAATAGCGATTACGTTTGCTAAAAACGCACCATAAAGAGTTGTTAGTAGTGCTACCGCCATTGCAGGTCCAATCGCTTTTGGATCATCCATGTTTGATAACATAGCAACAAGACCGATTAATGTACCTATCATGCCCATTGCCGGAGCAACATCACCAAGTGATTTAAACAAGCTTGCACCTAAGTCATGTCGGTTTGTAGTTAAAGTAATGTCTTTTTGTAAGGTGGCTCTTACAACATCAGCATCATGACCATCTACTAACATGTCGATGCCCTTTTGCATAAAAACATTTGGAATTTCTGCTTCTTCTAATGCTAAAAACCCCCCTTTTCTGGCTGAATCGGCTAACTCTACTGATTTTTCAATTAATACCTCTGGCGCTTCAAGTTTAAACATAAAAGCTTTAACACCCACTTTACCGATAGAAAAAAACTGACCCATAGTAAAATTAGACAGCACCACAAAAAATGATCCACAAAATACGATTAATACCGACGGTACATCTACAAACATGCCTAACTCGCCACCTAGTAGCATCGCCATCACGATAAAACCTATGGCACCAACCATTCCTATTATTGTTGCTAAATCCACAAACCCTCCAAGGGCACTTCAAACTTGTTGTTTATATTAAGTTAGTTTTAACTATCGGCAAATATTTTTTTTTCTAAAGGACATTTATTTTCAATAAATTTAGCATCAATTAACGGCCTATATAGTCAATCCTAGTCATAAAAAATTAAAAAACCTATGTAAATGGTTAATTGTTGTTTGTATTCGATGCTGATCCCCCATAAAATTGACCTCCTCACTCGTATGTATAATAAAAAGAGAATCAAACTATGGCTGTAAAAAAACCAGAAAACCTCAGTTTTGAACAAGCAATGTCAGAACTCGGTAACATAGTCACAGAAATGGAAAATGGTGAACTTACTCTGGAGCAGTCTTTAAAACAGTTTGAACGTGGTGTTCAATTAGCAAATGCTTCTTCATCAAAGCTAAGCCAAGCAGAACAAAAAGTTAAAATTTTAATGGGTAATAATGAAAATAGCCCATTAACCAATTTTGATTCTGATCCGGAATAATCCAGTGAATGACTCTCCAAAGAATATCAAGCCTGAGCTAATAGTAGCTCAAGAACGCATTGCTTGCGTTTTAAATAGTTTAATTGATAAACAAAATAATACCGATGAAACTTTAAAATCTGCTACCAGATATAGTTTATTAAATGGTGGTAAACGATTAAGACCTTTTTTAGTGTATACCACAGGTAAAATGCTTAACGCACATGATTCTGACTTAGATGCAGCAGCCAGTGCCATTGAATGTATCCATAGTTATTCTTTAGTACATGATGACTTACCAGCTATGGACGATGATGACTTACGCCGAGGAAAACCCACTTGTCATATAGAGTTTGATGAAGCAACTGCTATTTTAGCGGGTGATTCATTGCAAACCTTAGCCTTTGAAACTTTATCTACACATAATTTTGTTGGAATTAGCCATAAGCAGCAAGTTGCATTAATATCTGTTTTAGCACAAGCCTCTGGATTAACAGGTATGTGTGGTGGTCAGTCATTAGATTTAGCAGCAACTGATAAAGCGGTATCGCTTGAGCAGTTAGAACAAATTCATAATTTAAAAACAGGTGCACTGCTTAGAGCAGCGATTAAATTAGGTGCTTTGTGTTCACCTAATTGTACCTCTGATATACTCACTAAATTAGATGACTTTGGCAAAGCGATTGGATTAGCTTTTCAAGTACAAGACGATATTTTAGATATAGAAGCCGATACTGAAACTTTAGGTAAACCTCAAGGGTCAGATGTAGCAGCCAATAAGTCAACATATCCGGCATTATTAGGCTTACAAGGCGCAAAAGACAAAGCAAGGCAATTATATCAAGATGCACTCGCTGCACTTGATGATATCAAGGCTGATACCAGCGAATTACAAGCCCTTGCCACGTATATAATAGAAAGAGATCATTAGGATAACGAATAAATATCATGACATTTGATAGCAGCAAGTATCCCTTATTAAGCATAGTAGATAAGCCTGAGCAACTAAGACAGTTGCCACATGATAAATTAGTACCTCTTAGCAATGAGCTCAGAGAGTATTTACTAAATTCAGTTTCACAAAGTAGCGGTCATTTAGCTTCAGGCCTTGGTACTGTTGAACTAACCGTTGCATTACACTATGTATTTAATACACCCGTTGATAGATTAATTTGGGATGTAGGCCATCAAGCTTACCCTCATAAAATATTAACCGAGCGTAAAGAGCTCATGCACACCATACGCCAAAAAGATGGTTTGCATCCTTTCCCGTATCGTGGTGAAAGTGAATACGATACATTTAGTGTAGGCCATTCTAGTACCTCAATTTCAGCTGCATTAGGCATGTCGTTGGCCGCTAAAAAAGAAGGTAAAGATCGCAAAGTTGTTGCCGTAATTGGCGATGGCGCGATGACTGCGGGTATGGCGTTTGAAGCAATGAACCACGCAGGTAATTTAGATTCAGATATGCTCGTTATCTTAAATGATAATGAGATGTCAATTTCTGAACCTGTTGGCGCATTAAATAACCATTTTGCCCGTATTTTGTCTGGTAGTTTTTATAGTAATATCAGAGAAGGCAGTAAAAAAATATTATCGGGTATGCCTCCAGTAAAAGAACTTGCCAGTAGAATGGAAGAGCACTTAAAAGGCATGGTGATCCCTGGTACTTTCTTTGAAGAACTTGGCTTTAACTATATTGGTCCAATTGATGGCCATGATGTTGATATGCTAACTGATACTTTACGTAATATGCGTAATTTAAAAGGTCCGCAGTTATTACATGTTCGTACCAAAAAGGGTAAAGGTTATAAACCAGCAGAGGCCGATCCAATTGGTTACCATGGCGTGCCTAAGTTCGACCCCGCTACTACAAGCTTACCTAAAGCTAAACCGAGTGCGCCTACTTTTTCCAAAATATTTGGTGATTGGTTATGTGACATGGCTGCCACTGATGACAAATTAGTTGCTATTACACCTGCTATGCGTGAAGGTTCTGGCATGGTACGTTTTTCTAAAGAGTTTCCTGATAAATACTTTGATGTTGCGATAGCTGAACAACACGCTGTTACGCTTGCGGCAGGCTTTGCATGTGAAGATCAAAAACCTGTTGTCGCTATTTATTCTAGCTTTTTACAACGTGCATACGATCAACTTATTCATGACGTTGCTTTACAAAACTTAGATGTGCTATTCGCGATTGATCGTGCTGGTATTGTTGGTGCTGATGGTGAAACCCATCATGGTTCTTATGATTTGAGCTTTATGCGCTGCATACCTAATATGGTTATTATGGCGCCTTCTGATACTAATGAATGTCGTCAAATGCTTTATACAGGTTATCACCTAAATGGACCTGTCGCAGTAAGATACCCTCGTGGTACAGCAGGCGATGCCCAAGTTGAAAAAGACATGATACAACTTGAATTAGGTAAAGCTAAACACATTCGTGAAGGTGAAAAAATTGCGATTTTATCTTTTGGTACTCTTTTAGGTAATGCTAAATCAGTAGCAGATGAACTCAATGCGACTTTAATTGATATGCGCTTTATCAAACCTTTAGATACCGAGCTATTAGCGAACCTTGCTCAGGAACATACTTTATTTGTGACCTTAGAAGATAACGCTATTATGGGTGGAGCAGGCTCAGCTGTTAACGAGTTTGTACAAGCTAATAAGTTAGATATAAAAATATTAAACCTAGGTATACCAGACGAATTCATTAAACATGGTACACAACAAGAAATGAATGAAGTAATGGGCCTAGATAGCAAAGGTATTTTGAATAGTATTCAAAATTGGTAAGATTTTAATACTATTATTTAGAAAGGTGGCTAAGCCACCTTTTTTATTGCTAATTTTTAGCCTTGCTCAGCTTTCCATTTATCAAAATTCGCATAAGGATAATCAGCACCACCTTGCATAACGCTAGCTAACACTGTGTACGCCGCCACCCAAGCTTCTTCTACCTCAGATGTAAATTCATGCTGTAGACCTTGTTTTAAAGTCCATAATAAAGCTGATGCCACTGAATCAAAATCGGCTTTTTTAACGCCGTAAACCTCATGACGACGCCCTAATTGCCAAACTGCCATTTCTACTTTATCAAATTGTTTTAAGCTTCTGACAACTGTCGTGAGGATTTGCATTAACTTTTTACCTTGCTCTTCGATATCATCAGAAAACATAGATTTTAAAGCTGGATTTATTTCAAATAAACGGCCATAAAAGAGACCTGCGGCTTGTTTTGCGATCGGGACTACCTTTTCCCAAGAGACTTGCACTAACTCCAATTGCTGAGGTGTCATAAAAATCCTATTTAGTAAGTCATTGACTATTCAAAGCTTAGTATAAAAATAGGATTTTTGAATTTCTTATAATACGTTATTTTATGCTGTTGCTTTTAATCTAGTCTTAATACGGCTGAGCGCCACTGGTGTGATACCTAAAAACAAGGCTAATTCAGCTTGGCTAATACGTTTAAATATATGAGGATAACCAGATTTAAAACTTTTATATCTTTCTTCTGGTGTCAGGCATAAAAATTGATATTCTCGCTCTTCCTTTCGAGCTGTTAATTGCTGCATATACTCCAGCTCTACATCTTTAAGTTGCGGTGTTTTTTCAGACCACTCCCTCACTTTAGAGTATGGCATAGCAATCACTTCACAGGGTTCAATACAATAACACGCATAAGGTGAAGGCTTTTCAAAAATGACACTCATTAAACTTCCTGATATATCATTTTCAGCTAAAAAGGCTTTTACAAATTCTTTACCATCTGGTTGTATAAAAACCAGTTTAACTAAACCTGATTTGATCCAAAAAAGTCTAGGTTCTAACACCCCTTGATGAAATAAAATATCTCCTGGTTTATAGCTTAAAGTCGGTAAATTATTCCGTTCTGCCACATTCGATAATAATTGCTGATATTTATCCATAATAATCGCCCCTAATTAACCTAAGTTAATGCCCCTTTAGTTAAAGCCAATTAAAATCTCGTTAACTATATTACTAAGGAAAGTAAAATGTTATTAAATGAGAAAAATTTTTTGCTAATCGATAACCCATCATTTCCTTCTCGTCAATTTTGTCATTATTTAACAGAAAAAAATTCAAAAGTAATCGGTACAGGTGAGAATACACGAAACTTATTAAGAATGATGTACGACCACTTAGTAGAAGATTATTGCTATTGTGACTTCGCTGATGAACTGAGTATTTCTCAGATGTCAGTTTACCTAAAAAATTACCATGCTTTAGATGGTGTATTTATCTTTGAAAATATGTTTAAAGAGGCAAGCCCTCAAAAACAAAAAATAATTAAAAGTTTACATAAAAATATATATTTAGTGGATGAGCCTGAAATTAATAACTTCAAAATATCCAAACTTAAAAAGTCTCCTGAAACAACTTATAGTTATTTATTTAACCAAGTCGATGAACTTAACTCTTTATTTAACGAACAATTTTTAACGAATGCAACTTAGGCATCTAAATAATTAATCATTTAAAATCAAAAAAGCCATCTAATAGTGATGGCTTTATTTTTTGCTCTATCTAGCTTGTCCTTGCCACCTAAACAATAAAGAGCCACTTATTAAAAACGTAGCAGTCATTAGCAGTAAGGCTACAATATGACTTTTAACTTGCCATAAAGAAGCACCATCTAACATAATTGCTCTGGCAGCTTCTAGCATATGGGTAAGAGGAATAAAGTTAGCTAAAGTCTGAATAAATTCAGGGCTACCTTCTAATGAAAACCACACACCTGATAACATCATCATTGGCCAGGATGCGACATTTAACATGCCTCCTGTGAACTCTTCAGATTCTGAACGCGCAGCGATTAACAGGCCTAAAGAAATTAAACTCACAGTGCCTAATAAAGCGATTATAAATAAATCAATTAAGCTTCCAAGAATATAAAAATCAAAAATCCAGTTACACCCAGTAAATATACCTGTACTGAGCGCCATCATAATTAATAATCTAGAACATACTTGTGCCGTTAAAAACTCGATAGGCCTTAGCGGAGTTGCGTGCAACCTTTTTAATACAGAATTTTTTCGGTAGCGCACAATTACATATCCCACACCAAATAAACATGAAAACATCATATTCATACCTAAAATACCAGGCACAACCCAATCTAAATATCGTATTTCTTTGCCCTCTATTGCCTTTCTTTGGTAGTTAAAACTCGACGCTAATAATAACTGCTCAGCAATATAACCCGAATTTGAAGATTGGTTAACCCAATAAATTTCATTGTTAAAATCCACTAATAAGTCTATTTTATGTTGCCTAAGCTTGTTCATCGCAATTAGTTTTTCATCATAGCTTACAAATTCTATATGCTTTAACGCCATTAACTTATGATCATTTGACGTTTGGCTTATATCGGGTAATACGCCTATTTTATAAAGCGTTTTTCCATCTCCGGAGAATATAAAGGCAAAACCAACAACGAGTAAGACAGGAAAAATTAAATTCCAACCAAGTGCAGCACGATCACGAAAAAATTCATAATTGCGCGCGATTAATACCGCTAAAAATCGCTTAAACATGATTAACTCCCTCTAAGCCATGACCTGTTAACTTTAAAAACAAATCATCTAAGTTGGCTGATTTAACCTGTAACCCCTCAAGTGAAACGCCTTGCTCAATCAGTGTGACTAAAGTAGTTTGAATATCTAAACTTTGAACCAGTGCACTTTGTTGCACAAACTGAATATTAAAATGTTGTAATATATTTTGCTTATTATCATGTTCATCAACATTTTTTTTAGGTAACTTAATTAAAGCACCACTAAAGTTCTGCTGTAATAAGGCTTCGGGAGTATCTAGTGCGATAATTTTACCTTTATCCATAATCGCAATTTCATCACATAAATATTCAGCCTCATCCATATAATGGGTTGTCAGTAAGATTGTTTTTCCTTGAGATTTAATCTTATTAACTAAGTACCAAAATAATCTGCGACTATGGGGATCTAATCCGGTTGTAGGTTCATCTAAAAAAACTAACTGAGGATCATTTATTAAAGCTAAAGCTAATAACAATCTTTGTTTTTGACCACCAGAGAGTTTTCGATGATCTTGATTAATAAATTCATTTAACTGACAAAGTGAAATAAGCTCTTTTATAGGTAAAGTTTTTTCGTAAAATGCAGAAAACATTTTTAATGTTTCGATAACAGTAAGATGATCTTGCAACGCAGTATGCTGAAATTGAATACCTAACTCATGATAAATATGTTTATCTATTGCCTTGCCTTGGTATAGGATTTTTCCCGATGTTGGCTCCACAATGCCTTCGAGCATTTCAATCGTGGTTGTTTTACCCGCACCATTTGGCCCTAATAAGCCAAAACAAATACCTTTTTTAACTTTAAAGCTCACCCCATCCACAGCTTTATTTTTTGAAAAATACCTTTTAAGATCTTCAACCTCTAGAATTTCCGACATTAATCCCTCAAATATAAAATACGACTATAGCTATTTTATATAGGAGAAAGTCAAATAAAGGAATATATAAATTAAAAGGGTGGTTTATTAAAAAGTAAGAAAGGAAGCTGAACTATATAATAAAGAGTTAAAAATAAGGGTATAAAAGAAAATAGCGGGCAATAAAACCCGCTCTTCTGCAGATCAGGTTAATTAAGCTACTTCTTTTTCTAAGAAGCTAATAATATCATTTGATTCATATAACCAAGTTACATCATTACCATTTACAATACGTAAACAAGGTACTTTTACACGACCGCCTTGCTCTAATAAAGTTTGACGATGTAATTCATCTTTTTTAGCATCTCTTGTTTCGATGTTTAAGCCATTGCGCTTCATTGAACGGCGTACCTTCACACAAAACGGACATGCTTTAAATTGATATAAAGAAAGGTCTTTTGTTTTTTGATTAACAAGTTCTTGCTCTTGTGGAGCACGTTTTATGCTTTTAGGTGTAAAGATAAAATCCAACAATAAAATAATACGACCTAAAACCCAACGAACTAACTTCATTACAACGCTCCTAATGCAAAATTAAGCGCGCATTTTAACCGTATTATAATAAATTGCAAAGAACAGGTGAAATTCTTAGTAAATTAAAATAACTCAGGATCATTTCCCTTTATAATTTTATTAACTCCAGAATCTGAAATATCTTTAAAGTCCGCCACTTTATTTCTGCCAGTATTTTTTGAGTGGTATAAAGCAATATCCGCTTTTTGCACTAGAGCTGGCACCATTTCATAATTTAATAAAGAGGTAAAACCGATACTTACCGTAAGTTTGCCAACTTGGGGGAATTCAAATAATTCTATTTCAGTGCGTAACCTTTCCAACGCTTGTAATGCACCTTCAGATTTAACACATTGGAATAATACCGCAAATTCCTCTCCGCCATATCTAAAGATATAATCTTCAGCACGAAAACCTGATTTTATTAACCTTGCCATTAAAATAATGACCTCGTCACCAATAACATGACCATAAACATCATTTACTTTTTTAAAAAAATCAATATCAATTATAGCCAAATGCCAAATGTTATTTTTTGGAATTGGCGTTCGAGGAGATAAAAAACCATTGCCAGTAATTATCTCCTGGATTTTTTTATCAAAGGTTTGGCGATTTAATAATTCACTTAAAGGATCTATTTTAGATTTAAACAGCATGAATAACTGATTTGCATAAATATTTAGTAAACTCACCGTTGTTGATATTTGTACATTTGAAAAATCATTGTGCCCAAAAGCTAATACAAAACCTATTACATCACCAAAATGATAAATGGGAAAATAAGTCACCCCATGGGAGTTTATTTCGCCTATATGGATTTTATTAGAGCTCACTTTATCTATGATATTTTCAACTTGTTGATTAGTTAAGTTAAGAGGAGCTTGTGTTTTAGATAAACAAATTTGTTTTGGTGCATGAACATGATCCAAAAATTTATTTACATAAACAGCTATTTTTGTACCAAATAAAATAGATTGAACAGCAGATATCAAAATTAAATCTAATTCTGACTCATCATCCTGCTGCGTTAATGAAATAAGCCAATCGTGCGCACAACTGTTCATTTGTTGAATCAAGAATATTCCCTCCTTTAAGCTCAATTTAAGCTTAGTTAATAAAAAGATTTTTTGTAAAAACAAAGTCGTATTATTTATAAAGTTTTAAATAAATATCATGGTACTTTGATATTAAAAATATTTTAGTTAATGGAATAGTTATTCTGTAGAAGATCTAAGCGCTTTAGAATAGCAACTAGTATATTCTGCTATTACACCGTTTTATCATTAATTTTTATTATCCTATGCCAGCCAATTTAGCACTTATCATTGCCACCTTTTTATGGGGCAGCTCTTTTATCGCATTAAAGTACTCTATTGATGTTTACGACCCTGCATTTGTTATTTTTTTTAGAATGTTAACAACCTTAGTGGTATGTCTGTTTTTATGGCCTTGGGTAAAAAAGTTTAACTATCAAAAAGGTGATTGGAAGTTTTTACTGAGTATGTCGTTAGCTGAACCCTGCTTATATTTTTTATTTGAAGGTCATGCAATGCAATATACTTCAGCTTCTCAAGCGGGTATTTTAGTATCGTGTTTTCCGCTTATTGTCGCTGTTTTTGCTTATATTATGCTTAAAGAAAGGCTCACTAAAACAATTATGGCTGGGTTTGGTTTTTGTATTATAGGTGGTATCGCTTTAACATTACTTTCACCCGAATCAGAGCATGCTCCTAATCCTACATTAGGAAATGCTTTAGAATTTTTGGCTATATTGTGTGCAGCTTATTATGCCGTGAGCGTTAAACATTTATCTACCCGATACTCACCACTATCTTTAATTGCTTTACAGGGACTTACTGGAACTGTATTTTTTGCACCCTTTCTATTTTTTATTGAACTTCCCAGTCAATATGATGAAAAAGCGGTTTTAAGCATTCTTTACTTAGGCACTTTTGTTACTTTAGGCGCCTATGGTATGTATAACTATGCAATTTCAAAAGTATCTGTATTGACAGCTGCTGCGTTTTCTAATTTGATCCCCGTATTTACCCTAATGTTATCGGCTAGTATTTTGGGCGAGTTTTTAAGCTTTGAACAGTGGTTGAGTGTGATTGTGATATTTGTCGGCGTCATGATCAGCCAAAAATATAAAGCGGTAGATAATGATAAATCTTCGAATAATCAAATAACAACAGATTCAACTAAATAACGCTGTTTCGTACCTGATGTTAAGCTATTAAACGGATAACAAGTCATAAGATATAAACGATTAACTGAGCGCATATTAGTTTGTAAAAATTCCGTATCAGATTGATGAATAATACTTATATTACTCACCTGATACTGCATGTATAAACCATTACCTAAAGTTAACTTATAACTATCACCAAGCTTTAACTGAGATAAAAAAGCAAAGTTTGTATCATTATGTCCTGCAATCAAACTGAACTGGCCATTTTCATTTTTTACCAGGTCTTCAAGTTTTGCAGAAGGTAAGAAGTGAGCTGCACCAAAAGCCAAGTTTCGACCTGATGCATTCCAAAGAATATGCTCTTCAATATTGAGTCTTGGTACAGTTAACTTTGCAATAGGCCAAGTATCAGCATAAAACCAAGGTCGAATCTGCTTGCCTCCTCCTTGCGCAACATTAGATTGCCAAGCTTGCGAAATCAAATGTTGCGCAAGCTTGGCTTTAGCCTGCATATAAATACCCGAACCTAACTGCC
The DNA here is from genome assembly GCF_018860845.1 of Pseudoalteromonas sp. C2R02. Classification (NCBI taxonomy): domain Bacteria; kingdom Pseudomonadati; phylum Pseudomonadota; class Gammaproteobacteria; order Alteromonadales; family Pseudoalteromonadaceae; genus Pseudoalteromonas; species Pseudoalteromonas sp. C2R02. The sequence goes on from NZ_JAHKQC010000030.1 coordinate 49,221, forward strand.
ATATCCCTAAACCAAACAAAGTTAGTACTAGCAGCTTTTTAAGGTTCACTTTACTTAGCTGCTTCATGGGATTGGTATTTCCAATAAGCCGTAACTAATAAAAGTAGCATTAAACCAAGTAGAATTTTCATTGTGCTTTGACCATCAGTTTGTGGCAAAACAATGCCTTTACTCGCCATAGTCCAACCCGCAGGTCGCATGCCTTCAACTCTATGTGTTTCTTTTGCTTTATTAGCGATGTCTTTTTCATTAATGGGCCCATAATCTACGGCAACAAATGCGGTATATGGACTTAGGATATGATGCTTCAATGCTAAATCTAATACCTGTTGCTTAGTGTTTTGTTCTTTTTTATTTGGACTATTCTTATATAACAATAATGACTTTATTTTTTGCCTTGCCCATATACGAGAAATTGAATCCCCCTCTTTAATTCCCACAACATTGAGTTCAGCTTTAAATTCACCATTTGCACTTTGACCTATCACATTTATTTGTTTTTGCCCTTTATTTAGCTTAATAGCCACCATTAAAGGCTCTGAAAAATATAAGTCTGGGATAGGTTTAGGCCAAAAATCCATTACTAACGCATTTTCATCTACAATGTTTAGTTCTTTTAAAGCGGGATTTTTTAATTGCTTTAATAACAGCTGCATTTTGCTTCTGATCTCAGTCGTATTGCCAATAAATGTAAAACTGCCTCGACCTATGTCTGCAGCACGTCTCATAAAGTGACTATTAGGTGCTGAGCCGATCCCCACAGTAAACAATCTATTTGTGCCTAATGTACTATTTATTTGCTCAAAAATTTGCTGCTCATTACCAATGCTGCCATCAGTCATAAAAATTACTTGTCTTAAATAATCTGTTTGCACCTCGCCTTGCAATACTCGGGAAAACGCTTTTGCTATTTCAGTGCCGCCATCAGCATCTAAGTTATAAACGTATTTTTTTGCATGCCTTAAATTAAAATCTGTTGCTGGAATAGCATGCTCGCTTAAAGCACTGACATTCGTATTAAATTCAACAATATTAAAACTGTCTTCAGGTCGTAAATCAGCAAGCGCTAAAAACAATGCCTGTTTAGCTTGCTCCATTGAACTACCATGCATTGAACCTGATGTATCAACTACAAATATCAACTCTCTCGGTAGTCTTTGTTGCCCTTGAAACTCGCTTGCAGGTGGCATTAACATGACTAATGCATACTCTTCACCTTGCTGTTTAAGTCGTTCAGTAAACATAGCAGCTTGAACTTCATTACCTTGCTCAGGTTTCCAACGTAATACAAAATCTCTATTGGCTAATGTTGTATTACTAGCAAGCGAAATTTTATATTTCCCAATATCACTATTTTCTACATCGATTTGATGATAAGGCGATTTAATATCAGCTAAATCAAAACCTGCATCTAAAGCAATATTTAAAGATATTTTATTGACTGGTTCAGCATTTTTTCGTCCCTCTTTCATTTCCATTTCTTCTGGCTTTAAGTTTTTTTGAAATAGCCAGTTAGAAGTTAAATCACTATCAAATTGCATGGTTTTTGGCTGATATCTAGGTGCAACAACCATAGGAAACCTTAATGAAAACTCATGATTTTTATAACTTAAAACTTGCTGATAACTAATTTTAATTGTGACTTGCTCACCGGGAGGGATATTAGCTACCTGGCTCACAAATACGTTAGCGCGTTTTTGTGTGATTAAGCTGGCTTTTTTTCCTTGTTTTTGTGCCTGTTTATATATTTTTTTTGCTGTTTGTTTTTCTTTAATGTCTCCTAAAATTGTTCTTTCGCCTATTGTCATTTCAAGTTTATAAACTGCTGATTCATTAGGCAAAGGGAATACATAACGTGCATTTACGCCTTCAAAATGTTCATTTTTAAAGGTTTGAATTACATCAACTTGATTTATTAAACCTGATATTTTCATATCTGCATGACTGCTTAATAAGATAGCTGAGTTAACTTTTTTACCGCTGAGATCTTTTAGCTCAAGCCTAGGCTTTTCAAAGTCAGATGCATTAGCTGACAGGCTTATTATAAGGGTTAGTAAAAAAAGGCTAGTTTTACACAATCGTGTAAAACCTAGCGCTTTGGCAAGTGTCATCATAAGGGAACCTTTAATTGAGGTGGTAAAACACCTCAATCCTAAACTTTAAATTAAATGGTTGATTAGTATTGGTTACTTGCTGTTTGAGAATTTGAGTGTGCTTTTCTAGCTTTAACCGTGACACGGCGGTCAAAAAAATCACCTTCATAATCTGTTTGTTTCGCTACAGCTTGGCTTTCACCAAATGCATGACTATTTAAACGTGTATGTTCTACACCTTGTTTTATTAAAAATTGCTGCACTTGAGCTACGCGCGCTTTTGATAGCTTTAAGTTAAACTGCTCTTCACCCCTTTGATCTGCAAAACCATTTAAATCAATTTGAATATCTGGATTCGTTTTCATTACTTGGGCAAGTTCAGTTAACTGCTTTGCAAAATGAGACTCTATTTTTGCTGAACCCGTTCTAAACTGAACTGTCATCGCCATTAAGTTATTAATGCGTTGCTTTTGAAGTTGTGATTTTTCAAACTCAATTTCTTCTAATTGTGTTTCTAGTTGCTCCGTTTGTGCTACTAATGCCTGATAGTTTTTTGTTTTATATTGCATCGCGACTATTTGTGTTTTTTGTGACGATATTTGTTTATCTTGCTCAGCGATTTCATCTTTATTTACTTCTACTTTTCCTATTAAAGTGCCAGTGAACGCACCAATAAACGCGCCGATTGGACCACCTACTACACCACCAATTAATGCACCAGTTCCTAAACCGATAGCTTCTTCTTTTTGCATTTCATTTTTTTTACTGCTTGCAGCTTGCGTTGAAAATGTAACTGAAGAAAGTGCTAATACTAATGCTGTAGTGATAATTGATTTTTTCATTTTTTTTGCCTCAATGTTTAAATTTATTAAATTGGTTGGTCGTGCTTGGTTGATGAGTTAATTAAAACATTGAGTTCTGGCGATAAAATGGATGAAAAATGGCAATGCAAAGATCAATTGTGGCAAAAAAATGGCAATGTGCTTTTTTGCATTTTATTAGTGGGTAATTTAGGTATAGTTCTATACAGCAAAGCGATTTAAGCAAAAGGTAAGCAATAACCATGAAAAAAATAGCCATTATTGAAGACGAAAAAGCCATTAGAGAAAACTATACCGAAATGCTAACAAAGCAAGGCTATCAAGTAAGTGGTTATGCTTCTCGCCCTGAGGCCGAAATAGCCTTTAATGATACCTTGCCAGATTTAGCCATTATTGATATTGGCTTAGGCGATGAAATTGATGGTGGCTTTGCTTTATGTCAAACCTTACGCTCTTTATCAAAAACGCTACCAATTATTTTTTTAACTGCCAGAGACAGTGAAATTGATACGGTATGTGGTTTAAGAATGGGCGCTGATGATTATTTAACTAAAGATATTAGCCTACCCCATTTAGCTGCACGGATTGCTGCTTTGTTCCGTAGAATGGAAGCGTTAGAAGCACCAATACTTGAAGAAAATATCATTACCCGTGGCAAATTAAAAATTGATAATAAACGTATGCAAGTCTTCTGGTTAAATACTTTATTAGATTTAACAGTCACTGAATTTTGGATGGTACATTCATTAACACAGCGTCTAGGTCACGTAAAAAGCCGAAATGAACTAATGAATGATGCCAAGATTTATGTCGATGACAGCACCATTACCTCTCATGTAAAACGTATTCGTAAAAAGTTTATAAAGCTTGATCCTGAGTTTGATTGCATAGATACGGTTTATGGCATGGGATATCGCTGGGAGCAAGTTTAATGCGATTTGGTTTACGCAGTCAGATTATTTTATTGTCATGTTTTTTAGCACTGCTTCCTTGGCTTGGTTATGAATACGTATGGGAAATGGAGAAGTATTTAAGGCAAGGCCAAGAAAAAACGTTAGTCGGTACTACTCGTGCACTAGCGACTGCTTTACACGAACGACCTAAACTATTCGATCATCAAGCAAGCTTTTTAGATCAAGTGGTTAAAGGCCGTGACTTATATGCCTATAATTTACCAAGTCGCATACAGTTAGACGGTAAATTACATGACTGGAAAACCTACCAACCACTATTTTGGCATTACGACAAAAGTTATTTAACGCCGATTAATCTTAATCATGAGCCCGCAGACTTATCTTTTACTCATATGGTTGGGAAATACGATAATTACTTATATGCGGTATTTAAAGTAAAAGATGATAATACGCAATACCGCGGTGCTAATAGCCTTAGCATCACCAATAATGATTATCTTAAAATTGCTTTAAAAAATCCTGATAACCAAATTTTCAACTACATTATCGCACCAAAAAAAGATGGTTGGATCACAGCTTATGAAGCAACTTCTTTAACTCCTATTTCAAAAATTCAAGGACATTTTTTAAAAACATCAGATGGTTATAATATCGAAATTCGCATGCCACTAAATATGATTGGCAATAAACTAGGGTTTGCAATTGTTGATAAAGATAACAAAAATACCCCCATCAAAACCATGTCGACTTCTAACCTGCAAGATTTAGCACAGTTAGGCTCTGTATTATTACCGTCACCAGAAATAGAACGCATTATTAAGGGGATGGGGCATTCTGGTAGTCGTATTTGGGTAGTCGATAATCATCACAGAGTATTGGCACAATCAGGTAAGATCCAAGATGCTGATGGGGTTTGGTCACAAAATTTAAGCGATGACCCAAGTAAATTAAGTCAATGGCGCCAGTTTGAGAAACAATATTTACATCCTTTATACTATAAAATTTTAACTAAACCACCAGCTGATTTTCTAGATACTTTATTTGATGTTACCTCATTACAAGGCAAGAATATTAAAGGCGCTTTAGCAGGCAAGCCACAATCAAGTTGGCGCCTTACCCCTGATAAAAAGGCAGTTATTCTATCAGCCGCTTATCCAATTTGGATTGATGATAAAGTAATGGGTGCTGTCATTGCAGAAGAGACCACCAACGGCGTACGTACCTTAAGAAATAAAGCTTTAGAGAAATTATTTACTGTAATTTTAGCCGTTATGCTTATAGGCACTTTATCTTTATTCTTTTTTGCCTCTCGTATTTCAAGTAGGATCCGAACCCTAAGAGATGCTGCTGAAGCGGCCATAGATCCTCAAGGAAGAGTATTAAGAGACATTAAAGGCTCAAACACCCAAGATGAAATCGGAGATTTGTCTCGTAGCTTTGCCAATATAGTTGGTCGATTAGGCGGTTATACCCATTATTTAGAAAATATGTCATCACGCTTATCCCATGAACTGAGAACACCTGTTGCGGTTGTGCGCTCTTCCTTAGAAAGCCTACAATTGCAAAACTTAGATGAGGAAAGCCAAAAGTATATTGAGCGTGCCACAGATGGCGTACATAGATTAAATAAAATCATAACTACAATGAGTGAAGCCACACGGTTAGAGCAAAGCATCCAAAGCGCAGAGACTGAACCTTTCAATTTAACTAAGGTTGTTTCGGGTTGTATGCAAGGCTATCAAATGGCTTATCCTGAAAAGTCCTTTGAATTAAGCTTGAGTGATGAAAAGAAAACTATGCAAGGTGTGCCTGAATTTATAGCACAATTACTCGATAAGCTCATTGCCAATGCTGTTGAGTTTTCAGAACAAGATAGCCCGATTTATGTTGAATATCGTGTTGATAATCAATCAACTCATATTAAAGTCATCAATAAAGGGCCTTTATTACCTCCTGAAATTGGCGAACATATTTTTGACTCTATGGTATCGGTAAGAAGCCAGTCATTACAAAAGAAACCACATTTAGGACTCGGTTTATATATTGCTAGACTCGTTGCTGATTTTCATAATGCACAGATATCAGCTAAAAATTTAGATTCAAATGACGGCGTTGAATTTAAATTAGTGTTTAAAAGTTCATAGATTGAGATAGGTCAGTTTGTAATGAGCGATCAAGCGCTTCTTGCAAACTGATTTTTCTCACCTTGGAAATTTCGATTTCTTCAGTTAATGATTTTGTATTTTTCGACTCTGTTTTTTGTATTTGAGTAGGCTGCTTTTTTGGCTTTTCAACATATTCAACTAGCGCATTAAGTTTTGACTTAATACGACTTTTTTTATCTTCTGCGGTTTCTTCAATTGCTTGTGATAATAACTTTTTTGTTTGTGCGAGCTTAATTGAAGATACTGTAGATTGAGGCGATGTATTTTCTATGCCTATGCGCTGTAAAGATAAACCTTCTTGCTCCATCTTAGAGATCAGCTCATCTGAAGGTAGCTTTAATTGACTCATGTTCTTTTGTAACAAAGCGCGTATTTCTATAGCTTGTGACATAGAAAAACCACTCATCGCATCAATCAGCTTTTGCTTATCTAAAAAGACTTTATGAAGATGTGCACGAATAATACTAGGTGAACTTTCAGACGAGGATAATGGTTTATTGGAACCTAAACTAAAATCAGTTATACATAAACCTTCATTACGCATATGCGCAATTAAATCATCAGAAGGGATATTAAGTGTTTTAATTGCCTGGTGAATATTAAACTTTACTTTAAGCGCCTCTGTTACTGAGTATTTTTTAAATACAGCAATGAGATTTTCTTGTTGTGAAAAAATAGCAAACATACAATAGACTCTTAAAACTACGAATTGACTGCATAATAAAAGGAATTTATGACAGAAATATTAATTAATCTAATTAATTGAGCTAGCTTCATAAAATGACACTAGCTCGGCCTAGTTATAACAACCATACCTCTACTCTTCTATTGCGCTCCCTGCCTGATTCGGTCTCGTTATTTGCAACAGGGATCGCCTCGCCTAAACCTTCAACTGCCATAACAGGTATGCCTCTAGCAACAAGTTCTCTTTCAACCGACTTTGCACGTGTAAGTGATAATTGAATATTTTTCAATTTAGCACCAATACTGTCTGAAAAACCCATTAATACTAAACGACGTCCTTCATTTTGCTCCATAAAGGAGATTAATCTTTGTAAATCTCTTTTACCTTTATTATCGAGATCTTTATTACCGTAATTAAATCTAAAGTTAAGCGAAAGTCGCTTAGCTATTTTTGTATATTTATTGTATTTAATTGGTGCATCTTGCATTGGATATGCATTTTCAACCTTGATGTTTTGTGAAATCAAACCTGTTTTTTCAACGATATCTTGCCCTTGTTGAGAAATAGCAAACTGTGCAAAATCTTTCACTATATTTGAAGCCGAAGTGGGTGTATAAAAATATAATCTACGTGCCAAGGCATAGTCTTCAGTACCAATTGTAAAACGCGTTGGAAAAATAGCTGTTGTGCCCACTCCTTCAGAAATAGCCAAAGCTTTATTATGCAAAACATAATTTAAGCCAATAAAGCCGATAGCAGCTTCATCTTGAGAGATTAATGTTGATAATTCCGAGCTTGATTCTAAACGAGTAGCTGTGACTGCTAATTCACGGCTAAACTTTTTTAATACTAAGTTTTTAAATGTATCCCAAGTACCTGATTTCGCATCCCTTGAAAATACTTTGATTGGTAAATCTGTACCACCAAGCTGTGACCAATTATTTATTTCACCAGAGAAAATTTTGGATAATTTATCCGTTGAAATATGCGCAATCGGATTATTCTGATTCACGATGACAGCTAAACCATCTAATCCAATAATATGCTCATTACCCACTTTATTTAAATTACCTAGTTGAGATTTAAGCGCTATCACTTCTTTTTGTTTAACGCGACGAGAAGCCATTCCTAAATCGGCTTTGCCCAACTTTAAATCTTTAAAACCTGTACTTGAACCATGTGCATGTAACTCTATCGCATAGACTTTGTTATTTTTTATATACTGTAAAGTACGCTCAACCGGACTATCGCCCTGAATCCACTCAAAATCTTTTACACCTTGCAACTCTAGGTATTTAACTAATAAAGCAGGTGCTAGTTTCTCTCCTATGGTATTAGATCCATGAAGTTTAAAGCTTACCTCTGCTTCTTTAACCGGTAATGTTAGTTTTATTTTCTTTGTAGTTTGCACAGTCTTAACTTCAATAGGAGTAGCTTGATGTTTAACTTGGGGTGCTGCTCGTAATATATCTGAACCACTATTTTGCGATACTAATAGAAATGCCATTACTGCGATCACAGATACAAAAAATAAGGATAAAGGTAATAATAAGTTGCGTTTTTTATTGTTTTGACTATCACTATGTTCAGCAGGAGAAGATTGATTTTCTGCCGCAGAATAATTATTGATCCAATTAATAATTTCAATTATTTCTGGATGATTAAGTTCATATAACTCTTTTAGAACCAATTCTCGATAATCTTGCTCTGAAATCATTTTTTGATATGAAATTTGGATTTCAAATTCTGTTAATGATAATTGAGTGAGTTTTTTTAACTGTGATATTAACTCATCACTGTAAGTATCAAATGCTTTATTCATATCTAAATTACCACCTTGTTTTTTAAGGGATAATAAAATATTAAAATTTCATTTTTATGACATAGGTACAAGTCTCGATACATAAACATAAACTTGTTTTCATTTAATAACACTTTTATTTCTAATCATTACATCGCGGACGTATTTACTTACAGGCTTTCATGAAATGATAGCAGCATAGAAAATTTAGTTAATTAATACATATACTCTCCCCTTTCAATGGTATATAAACCAAAAGCCTCAAGCCAGTTGAGGCTTTTTTATTTCTATATTTACCTTTCATTCTCTCCATATTCTGAACAACTCCCCTATATTTAAAGTTGATAAATTTGGTTGTTTTCTCCACTCGTGATAGATTATAGCTACAACTTGTATATACAAGTTATCTTATTAAACAAAAAGGGTTATAAAATGGCATCAAGTTATACGCTCAGTAAAGGTAGAATCCCGTTATTAATCAGCATGCCACATAATGGTGAAGCCATTGCTGATGAAATTAAACATGCTATGACAGAGGTCGGTATTAATGTTACCGATACTGACTGGTATATGGATAAACTTTATGATTTTGCGGATGAGCTTGGTATATATGTTATTAATCCAAAATATAGTCGATTTGTCATTGATTTAAATCGCGACCCTGATGGCGTAAATTTATACCCAGGTCAAAATACCACTGAACTGTGCCCGACAACCGCTTTTGATTTATCACCTTTATACTTAGAAGGTATGAAACCTGATGAGACTGAAATACAACGTCGTGTAGATCTTTACTGGCGTCCATATCATCAAGCGATTGAAGATACATTAAATCAAATGAAACAAGAATTTGGTAAAGCAGTATTACTTGAAGCACACTCTATTTTATCTCATGTACCACGCTTCTTTGAAGGTCAATTACCTGATTTTAATTTTGGCACCAGCGATGGCGCTAGCTGTGATAAAGCTCTAATCTCACAAGTTGAAGCATTAGACTTTTCTCCTTATTCAAATGTGACCAATGGTCGTTTTAAAGGTGGCTTTATTACACGTCACTTTGGTAAGCCAGAAAATAATATTCATGCATTACAACTTGAGTTATCACAAATCACTTATATGAATGAACCAAGTAATGAATATAACGAAACTAAAGCAGCACAAGTAAAACCTAAGTTAAGAGCGTTAGTTGAAGCTTTAGCTAAATTTGCGCAAACCAAATAATCAAAACTGACAATTATAAGAGTTAAATAATGAAATTATTCGCACACAAAGTATTGCTCAATGATGGTTGGGCAAATGATAAAACGATCTCTATTACAGATGGTGTGATCACTGCGATTACTGATGGCCAAGATTCTGATGCACAAGTTGCTAATGGTGCTGTGATCCCGGGCATGGTTAATTGTCATTCCCATGCATTTCAACGTGCTTTTGCAGGGTTTAGTGAGCAAGGTAGCGAAGGACAAGATAGCTTTTGGACTTGGCGTAAGATCATGTATCAATTTTTAGATCAATTATCTGCAGATGATGCTCAAGCCATTGCGAGCCAACTTTATATTGAAATGCTAAAAATGGGCTATACCCGCGTTGCTGAATTTCATTATTTACATCATCAAATTGACGGTGAAAACTATACACCGCTTGCAACTATGGCTGAGTCTATATTTAAAGCTGCAAAAACATCAGGTATAGGTTTAACTATGTTACCTGTGATGTATCGCTTTAGCGGTTTTGGTCCACTAGAGCCAAATGATGGTCAAAAGCGCTTTATCAATTCTGTTGAACAGTTTAATCAGCTAGTGAGCGATTGTTTTAGTTTAACCAATGATTACAGCAATACAAATGTCGGCATAGCACCGCACTCTTTACGTGCCGTTGATAAAGCGTCATTACATAGCGCTGTAAATCATGTACGTAGCTTAGATGATAAAGCACCAATACATATTCACATTAGTGAACAGCAAAAAGAAGTTGATGATTGTCTTGCTCATTATGGCGAACGCCCTGTTCAATGGTTATTGAATAATGCTGATTTAGATAAACATTGGTGTTTGATCCATGCGACGCATATAGATGAAAATGAACGTAGAGGCATAATTAAAACAGGTGCAATTGCGGGTATTTGTCCGACAACTGAAGCTAACTTAGGCGATGGCATTTTTCCAACAACTGAGTTTTTAGCCGAAGATGGTACTTTTGCAATTGGTTCAGATAGTCATATCTCAGTTAACCCAATTGAAGAATTACGCTGGCTTGAATATGCGCAGCGCTTAATTAAGCAACAACGTGCTATTTTAGCAACATCAGAGCAAGCATCTGTTGGTCTTAATTTATGGCAGCGTGCAGCACTTGGTGGCGCACAAAGCACCAATAGTAATACTGGTAGCTTAGAGATAGGTAAACAAGCTGATTTATTAGTATTAGATGCAAACCAAACTAAGCTATTTGCTAATAGCGACAAAAATTTATTAGATAGCTTAATTTTTGCTAGTCAGAAAAACCCTGTTCAGGATGTGATGGTTAATGGCACTTGGGTAATAGAGTCAGGCAAACATGCAGATGAAGAAATATGTGCTAATAAGTTTGCTAAAATTTTAGAAAAAACAGCATAAAAGGTTATAAGTGAAGCAAGATCAGAATATCAAACCGCCTAATGGTTTAGTCAATGTATCGCGACAAGTACGTGATACACAACTAGATCACACTTCTGATCTTGAACAAGATCTTGTTATAGATGAACAAGCAATCGCTTTTGTTTATAACGGGATCTCTCACGCTGTTATGATGGCAACTCCTTGTGATCTTAAAGACTTTGCTTTAGGTTTTAGTTTATCTGAAAACATCATAGATCAAAAAAGCGATCTACTCGATCTAGAGATCACACACACCGCCCATGGTATTGAGCTTAATATAACAATTAGCTCGAGAAAGTTTATACAATTAAAAGAGAAACGAAGAACATTAGCAGGTAACAGCGGCTGCGGCTTATGTGGCATAGAATCTTTGCAACAAATTGATAAAAACAGAACGCCTCTAAATGCATGCCAAACACTTGCATCTGAAGTGATTGAAGCTGCCTTAACCCAATTTAAAACACAACAAGTATTAAATTTACAAGCCGGAGGTGTACACGCTGCCGCTTTTTGTGATTTGGGAACTGGTGATATAAGAATTATTAGAGAAGATGTTGGCAGACACAACGCGCTTGATAAACTGATTGGTGCTATCAATAACCATAAATTAAAGAACTCAAATGGCTTTATTTTAGTATCAAGTAGAGCAAGTTATGAAATGGTAGATAAAACCATAGCGGCTAATATTAACCATCTTGTTACTATTTCTGCCCCCACCAGCAAAGCAATCGCAGTTGCAAAACAAAACCGTTTAAACCTGATAAGTTTTGCACGTGCTGGTAGGTATGTTATTTATGCTTAAATTACTAAGTTAAATAATTCTGTTGTCTATCGCTTTAGTTAAAATAACAGGTATTGATTTTGATGTTGGCGTAAAAGAGCGATCACCATAACTATCTAATGGTACTAAAGGGTTTGTTTCTGGGTAATAGGCTGCTAAATTATCTCGCGGAATATCATAATAAAACACTTTAAAACCTGTCACACTGCGGGTTTGGTTATTATGCCAAATAGACGTGATATCAACTAAATCACCATCAGCTAAACCCTGTTTTTTTGCATCTTTTTCATTAATAAATAAAACCTTGCGTTCATTCTCTACACCTCGGTATCTATCGTTCATGCCATAAATCGTTGTATTGTATTGATCGTGTGAACGTAAAGATTGTAAAGTGAAAATCTTGTTGTGTTTTTTATCATTGTCTTGGCTAAGTTCATCGATATTCACATGCATTAAGTGTTCTGGTAACTTATTTGCTGTGAACTGTGCTTTTTGCGATTGAGTCAACCAGTTTTTATTTGCCGCGCTATTGCCCAAATAAAACCCGCCAGGTTGGGATAACTTAGCTTCAAAGTCGTCAAATCCGCCTACAATATTTGATATTAGCTGTCTGATTTTAGCGTAATCATCAGTCATTGACTGCCAATCAAGATGGCCTTCTGGCAATGTGGCTTTTGCAATATTAGCTACGATATTAGTTTCAGAACGCATCTCTTTTGAAAGTGGCTCTACTTTACCTTTTGAGGCATGCACCATAGAAAAAGTATCTTCAACGGTGATCTTTTGCTCGCCACTTGCTTGCCTATCAATTTCAGTACGTCCTAAGCAAGGTAAAATTAATGCGTCTTTACCTATTAATAAGTGACTACGATTTAACTTTGTAGAAATTTGCACATTTAATTCAGTATTTTTTAAAGCTTGATGTGTTTGCTCTGTATCTGGTGCTGCTTGTGCTATGTTTCCACCCAAACAAATAAGTACTTTACTTTGTTTATTTAAAAAAGCACTTAATGCGTGATACACATTATGACCGAAGTTTTTTGGCATATCATGTTGCACAACTTGAGCTTGCTTTGCTAAAAACTCCGCAGGCGGTTTTTCGTTAATGCCCATAGTGCGATTACCTTGCACATTTGAATGCCCTCTTACTGGACATAAACCCGCACCTGGTTTACCTATATGGCCTTTTAATAATTGTAAGTTTACTAATTCTTGAATTGTCGCAACTGAATGTTTGTGTTGTGTTATGCCCATAGCCCAAGTACAGATTACACTGTTAGCTTGCAAATAGACTTCAGCAGCATTGGTGAGCTGTTCTTGGCTTAAACCTGATTGTTCTTCAATGGTTTGCCAACTGGTGTTATCCACCACTTCAACATAATCCACAAAGTTTGCACTGTGCTGATTAATAAATTTTGAATCAATAATTTCAGTTAAACCTTTTGCTAAACACTCTGTATTTTTAGCTAAGATAACTTTAACCATACCTCTGATCGCCGCCATATCACCACCAAGTCTAGGAGTATAATAGGCATGACTGATTGTTGTGGCGCTAGGTGTTAGCAATTCGATTGGATCTTGAGGACTGGCAAAACGCTCTAATGCGACTTCTTTAAGATTATTAAATGTCACTATCTTACAGCCATTTCGAGCAGCTGAGCGTAGTGCATTCATCATTCTAGGATGATTTGTTCCTGGATTTTGACCAAATACAAATATCGCATCTGCTTTATCAAAATCTTCTAATATAACAGTACCTTTGCCTATTCCTATGGTTTCTTTTAAAGCAACGCCGCTGGCTTCATGACACATATTTGAACAATCTGGAAAGTTATTCGTACCGTACAGTCGACCAAATAGTTGATATAAAAAGGATGCTTCGTTACTGGCTCTGCCGGAAGTGTAAAACTCAGCTTGATCTGGACTTGATAATCCATTTAAGTGCTTTGCGATAAGTGAGAAAGCATCATCCCAACTGACTGCTTCATATTTATCTGTTTGTTGATTATATCTAACAGGTTGCGTTAAGCGCCCTTGGTATTCAAGCCAATAATCACTTTGCTTTATTAACTGGCTTACAGTATGTTCTGCAAAAAATTTAGTATCTACTTTTTTAGAGGTAGACTCCCAAGCGATAGCTTTAGCGCCATTTTCACAAAAATGTAAAAAGCCCTCTTGTTTATCGCCCCAAGCACATCCAGGGCAATCAAAACCATCTTTAGTATTGGCAATAAGTAAATTTTTAAGGTTTGTTTGTGGTTGCTGACTTTTAATAATATGTTTTAGTGTTGATTTTAAAGAGGAAAACCCGCCCGCTTTTGCTGGTTTATGATGTGATGATTTATTTGAGTTATTATTTGTCATGTTATCTTTCATATTATCCACAGAACCAAACCTCAGCCATTTTAGAGATAGCTCAAAGCACAAACTTACTTATAAGCATGATTGTACCATTTAGGAGAATTCAGACCAATTTATCGAAAGATAATTTATTTTTATTATTAAGTTTAACTATTTGGGCATTGATTAAAAACAAGAGGAGATATAAAAATACAATAGAGTCATAATTAAAACTATGACTCTATATATTTACTGATTATCTACCATCTTCAAATGAAGCTGTCGCAGAAGCAGAACCCCAAGTACCATCTGAATATAAAATTGTTGCAGTTGCTTTATTTGTTCTAAATGCTCTTATAGATACAGAACAAAATGTGCCTGAAGTTCCACAGCTCTTAGCTGCATCTTTCCAAATTACAGAATCTATTGGTTTTGATGCTCCTACAATTCGAAAAACAGCTGTCGCTTTGTTTGCTCCAAAAATAAGCGCTTCACAATGATCTGCTGTAAAGTGATCATATGCCTGAGTATCAACATAACACTGCATATTTGCTGCCATAGCTTGTGAACCAAAAACTGAAGACGCTACTAATATTCCCGCTTTTAAAAACTTATTCATTTTTAATCCTTTATTAATTATTATAAACCCATATCGGGTACGTAATTAACTTACCCCATACAGGAACTAGAAATCAAGTAATTATTTCCTTTATCAAAAATGACAATTTATTTACTCCACTAGTACAAAATATGAATCAGAATTTTGCTTTTATTTGTTTTATGCAATACATGCTCAACCTGAAGGTATAAAAATAATCTTTCGTATGAGAAAATGAAATTGTATTAATAGCTAGTTTTCACTATCCATAGCATCTACTCAAAGGCTTTAAAGTATGAACATAAGTATCAAAACACCTGCACAGTTTAAAAATGTACCTTGGAAAAATGGCAAAGGCACAACAACTGAGCTAGCAATCAATGAAGGTGGTACATTAGAATGTTTTGATTGGCGAATGAGCATTGCCAGTGTTGCTGAGGATGGTTTGTTTTCTAATTTTGCAGGTTATACTCGTAACCTGACACTTATTGCTGGTAACGGCATTGATTTACACCATTACTATAATGATGTTTCTGTTACTCACAGTTTAAAAAGTATTTTAGATGTATCTATATTTGATGGTGCTAGTGCGACATCAGGTGAGTTACATAAAGGCGAAATTTTAGATTTTAATGTAATCGTAAGAACTGATAAGTTTTCAGTGGAAACAATCAATAATGTTGCTCTAGAACAAGTTTCATTAGAAGCTGGAAATGATTATTTTGTTTATTGTTTAGCAGATAAAACCAAGCTAACTCACAATGATAAAGTGATCAACGAGCTTGCTTTAGGTCATTTAATGCATATTACAGAGTTAACTGATAACAATGTGCAATTATCTGGTGAAATGATGATTATCATCAAACTAAAACATAAATAATTAACTAAAATTATAACTGCGTTCAGTGTTTATATTTTTAAGGTAATAGTTCATGGCAATTGATCATAGTCGTCGCGCATTTTTTAGAGCAAAACCAAAATCGCCTCCTCCTTTAAGGCCTCCTTACAGTGGTAATGAAGATGCTTTTCTAGAGTCTTGCACTCAATGTAATAAATGCATTGATGCATGTGAAACAGGCATTATAAAAAAAGGTGCTGCTGGGTTTCCTGAAATAGATTTTAATATCGATGAATGTACTTTTTGTGGTTTATGCGCTGATGTATGTGAACCAAAAGCGTTAAATAATAACTTGCACCCAGCTTTTAATAATCAGATATCAATCGCAGGTAACTGTTTAGCAGTAAATAAAGTTCACTGTATGTCATGCAAAGATGCCTGTGAAACTGAAGCTATAAAGTTTGATTTATTTAAAACATCAATTCCCACTCCAGAGATCATTTTAGCTGATTGCACTAGTTGTGGTGCATGTGTTTCTGTTTGCCCGCAAGGCTCAATAGAGATAAAGCCAAAACTAACTTAATTATTTTTCTATTAATTTTCCTTTATCCATAAAAAAAGCCGCTTTCGCAGCTTTTTATGATCTTGTGTTTTAGCTTAGCTTAGTGCCAACCTTCAACACCTTTCATATCTGGTAGTTTATGTGCGATACCTTTATGACAATCTATACAGGTTTTTTCTCCTGAAGCTAAAGCTGTTGAGTGCATTTTCACACTACGGCTACCTTGCTCAGAGAAATCCATATATTCAAAGTTATGACAGTTACGACATTCACGAGAATCATTCTCTTTCATACGTTTCCATTCACGCATTGCCATCGATTTACGATGGTCATCAAACTTTTCAGTCGTATCAATTATACCCGTCATTTTACCCCAAACCTCTTTACTCGCAGCAATTTTACGGATAATTTTGTGGGTCCATTCTTTTGGCACATGACAATCAGGACAAGTCGCACGAACACCAGAACGATTAGCATAATGAATCGTTTCTTTATATTCCTGATAAACATTATCACCCATTTCATGACACCCAATACAAAATTGCTCAGTATTGGTCATTTCAAGGGTTGTATTAAACCCCCCCCAAAATATTACACCACCAAAAAAACCTAATGCAACTACAACACCTACTCCAGCTGAAGTTGGAGATTTAAGTATTTGCCATATTTTTTTCAACATATTCATATGTAGGTCCTACGGCTATTTATGGCTCAGTGATTCAACTGCGCGAAACTCATTTTTAACCAATGGTTTAGCATCGACTTGAGGTACATGACATTGTGAACAGAAATAACGACGAGGCGAAATATCCGATAACGTCATACCATCACGTGTTTCAAAGTGAGTAGGGCTTACTTTAGTAGCACCCACTTCTTTAGCATACTTCCAACCATGACAAGATAAACACTTATTAGAGTTTAAATCTACTTTATAACCACGGATCTGATGAGGGATCACAGGCGGTTGATGAACGTAGTTTCGCTCAACAACTTCACGATCTTTTAAAACACGTTTCATTTTATCAGGTTGACGTGTTTCACTTAGCTGTGCTTTACCACGCAAAGACTCAACACCACCATTACTAAGTAATGCATCGTTAGATGATTCATCTTTTTGCGCTACAGCAGTTGCCACAGCACCTAATAATACTAAACCGGTTATTAATTTTTTCATATTAATGCTCCCTACACTTTACGTACTTTAATAGCACATTTTTTGTAATCGGTTTGTTTTGACAAAGGATCTGTTGCATCTAACGTGATCTTATTGATCAATTGTCTTGCATCAAACCAAGGAACAAATACTAAACCAACCGGTGGTCTATTACGGCCACGTGTTTCTATGCGGCTTTTCATCTCACCACGGCGAGATTCAACCATCACTTCATCACCACGGCGCAAGTTACGTTTTTTAGCATCATCTGGATGCATAAATACAACCGCATCAGGGAAAGCTTTATAAAGCTCAGGAACACGCTGTGTCATAGAACCCGAATGCCAATGCTCAAGTACACGTCCCGTACATAACCACATATCATATTCTGAATCAGGCGATTCTGGAGGAACTTCATAAGGCGCTGAAATAATTAACGCTTTACCATCTGGTTTACCATAGAATTCAAACTCTTTACCTTTACCTACGTAAGGATCTGAACCTTCTCTATAACGCCATTTAGTTTCAACACCGTTCACTACAGGCCAACGTAGGCCTCGAGCTGTGTGATACATCTCATATGGTGCTAAATCATGTCCATGATCACGTCCAAATGCAGCATATTCTTCGAATAAACCTTTTTGAACATAGAAGCCACAATCATGTGAATCATCATTAAGTTCTTTAGCTTCTTCAATTGGGTAAGCATCAACATTACCATTACGGTAAAGTACATCGTACATGGTTTTTCCACGAAGATGAGGTGCCTTAGCTAATAATTTTTCATCCCATACCTCTTCAATTTTGAAGCGTTTAGAGAATTCCATTAATTGCCATAAATCAGACTTAGCTTCACCCGGTGCTTTTACTTGTTGGAACCAATGTTGTGTACGACGTTCAGCATTACCATAACAGCCTTCTTTTTCTACCCACATAGCAGTTGGTAAAATAAGATCGCCAGCCTGACATGTTACTGTTGGGTAAGGGTCAGATACAACAACGAAGTTTTCTGGGTTACGGTAACCAGGTAATGTTTCTTCATTTAAGTTTGGAGCAGCTTGTACATTGTTATTACACATAACCCAGTAAGCATTTAACTTACCATCTTTAAGCATACGGTTTTGCAAAACAGCATGGTAACCTGGCTTTGGCGGAATAGTACCTTCTGGTAGTTTCCAAATTTTCTCTGCAATATCACGATGTTTTTTCTTTTTAACAACCATATCAGCAGGTAAACGATGCGAGAAAGTACCTACTTCACGTGCTGTACCACACGCTGAAGGCTGACCAGTTAAAGAGAAAGGTCCGTTACCAGGTTTAGAAATTTTACCTGTTAATAAATGAATATTGTAAACTAAGCTATTCATCCATACACCACGCGTATGTTGATTCATACCCATAGTCCATAATGACATTACTTTTGTTTTAGGATCGGCATACATTTTAGCCATTTCTTCAAGTTTCTTAGCTGGCACACCAGATATTTCAACTGTTTTTTCTAGAGTATATTCAGCAACTTGCTTTTTGTACTCATCAAAAGTCACATCAAGTATTTTACCTGAGTCAGCATTTTTAGCTGCTTTTTGCAATTCATGCTCAGGTCGTAAACCATAGCCGATATCTGTTGTTACCTGTTTAAAATGAGTATGCTTTTTAACAAAGTCCCAATCTACAGCATCATTTTGAATGATGTAATTAGCGATATAATTGGCAATTGCTAAATCTGTATTTGGTGTGAAAATCATACCGTTATCAGCTAATTCAAAAGAACGGTGTTTATAAGTTGATAGCACATGGACGCGGACATGCGAGTGACCTAAACGACGGTCAGTTAAACGTGACCATAAAATTGGGTGCATTTCAGCCATATTAGAGCCCCAAAGCACAAATGAATCTGCTTGCTCTAAATCATCATAACAACCCATAGGCTCATCGATACCAAAAGTACGCATAAACGCACCAACAGCAGAAGCCATACAGTGACGTGCATTTGGATCTATATTATTTGAACGGAAACCTGCTTTCATTAATTTTACAGCAGCATACCCTTCCATTACAGTCCATTGGCCTGAGCCAAACATACCAACAGAAGTAGGGCCTTTTGCTTTTAATGCTGATTTAAATTTATCAGCCATCACGTCAAAAGCCATATCCCAACTTACAGGTTGGAAATCACCTTCTTTATGGAACTTGCCATCTTTCATTCTTAGTAAAGGCTGAGTTAAACGGTCTTTACCGTACATAATTTTAGATAGGAAATAGCCCTTAATACAATTAAGACCTTTATTTACCTCTGCATCAGGATCACCCTGAGTTGCAACCACTTTACCATTTTGGCTGCCAACAAGAACACTACAACCTGTACCACAAAAACGACAAGGTGCTTTATCCCATTTGATTTTACTTTCATCTGAATCAGTGATCAGATTTGATGCTGACGCCGGAATTGCTACACCAGCTGCTGCAGCGGTAGCAGCGATTGCATTTGCTTTTATGAAGTCACGTCTTGATTGATTCACAACTTCTCCTCCTGACTAGTTATATGACGATATAAGTCGATATAAACTATTTGCTATTTAAAATTAATTTTACCGTCATTATTTTTTGCATGAGGTACCAGCCCAGCATCGTTATGGTGGAATATCAAAGACGCATCAAGCACCCCTTCAAAAACACTTAACTTAGTAATAATGTCGACTACATTTTTTTCTTTATCTGTTGCTTCAACTGTCACAACCATACTGCCATCATCACTGATCTCATGAACTTCAGTACCTGGAAGTGCATTCAGTTTTAGAGCGATTGCTTGGGTATTGTGAGGAAATGCTTTAACAAGCACTCCAGCAATGTGAACAGGTTCTTCTTCTAATAAGTTAATCACGACTAATTTACCTATTTAAACTTTAGACTGAATTGATTTAGCACCGAGCATTTTCAAAACAAACAATGAAACTGCAGCTACACCAGCAAAACCTACAATGAATATAGTTGGCATTGCTAAATAACCTAATACGGTCCAAATCATTGACTCTAACGCACTCATTTAGATCTCCTGTTTGACGGGTTTTATCTTGTATATATAGTTTAAATTTTGTTACAAAAAGGGCATTGATTTAGATCATGCTTTTAAATAAACCTTACTAAATTTAAGGATTACTTTAAGTAATGATAATCACTTGTATTCAAAGGGTTTAGTTTTTAATAAAGCAAACATAAATAAGGATAGAAGAGATATTTAAGAATGGTAATAATTTAAAAAATTACAAAAATAGTAACGAGAAGCAGTTTTAATAAGAATATGAAAGTTGAAATAATTAAAGAGATTTAAAAGCTAAATCTCTTTTAATAAAGCATGTATTTTTTAATTTATTGATGACAAAGTTGCTTCATCATACTTAGTGACATCTAATTCAAGATTGTATTGGGCAGCTTTTACATCTAATTCAGCTTGCCAAATAGTAAGCTCGTCTTGGGTAATATTATTATCATCTAATAACCATAACTGGCGAGAACCAGCATAAAAAAAGTTAAGTGCTTGCATAGCATGAACATCACCACGCTCAACACCTTGTTTTACTTTACGCATTTTACGAGTAATCTTATTTAGCGCCTGTTTTAAGTCCCATACATAAGCAACTTCATACATATAGGCATGTTTTTTATATTTGATCAGTTGCGAGCCTATTAATAAACTTGTAATAATCACACCAATCAGATTCCAATGGAAATGACTACCAGAATCAGATGGCAATAATGCAATTAAACCTTGCGCGATACCTAAACTACCTATCGTTAAGCTTGCAATACATCCGATAATCACACGATTTAAATGTGCGCGATATCGTTTTTTATCAACTTCAATTAATGTCATTTATTTTCCAATATTTTTTAATATATCTATCTAGATGTATTTTATACCAAATGGCATATAAAGGGCTTTGATTTGAATTAGTTTAATGTCATTTAGAATAATGCTGTCATTTATCAACAAGCACAAAAAAGGGCAAACCCTTAGGCTGCCCTTTTATCTTAGTATTAAGAAAAACTTAAACTAAGTAAGTTACTAATATTAGCAAAAGCTAAAATTAGATAGCTTGGATGTTCTCAGCTTGAGGACCTTTCTGACCAGTAGTAACTGTGAAAGATACACGTTGGCCTTCAGCAAGAGTTTTAAAACCATCGCTTTGGATTGCAGAGAAATGAGCGAAAACGTCAGGACCATTTTCTTGCTCGATGAAACCAAAACCTTTAGATTCGTTAAACCATTTTACTGTACCAGTAGTAGTAGTAGACATAATAATATCCTATTTATTTAAAGTAATATAAGCCTTGTATAAGGCGGTTCTGCTAAAAGTGTTACTTCTTATGTAAAACAGGACGAAGATGTAAAACATACATCGAAATGGTGTTGCATAATCTAAAACGAACTTTCAAGCTGCACGCAGTATATACCATAATGTTTAGCAGTCAAACACTAAAGTCTTGTTAAATGCGTAGTTTCAAAAAATTTTAAATTTTTTTTACTGCATATCTTATTTATTCGAAAAAAACCTTCTAACGTGTCAAGTTACAAAGCCATATTTTAAACAATTAGATAAAGCAAAAAAGACGCACTTAGCGTCTTTTTTATTTATATCGTCTTTTAAAACAGTCTAGTAGTTTGAGTAATTACTCAGGTTTTAAATCTGTTTTTCTTTGATTATAGAAATTAATCAAGTCATCTACTGTTTCTTGGCAATATTCACGAATACCTGAAACCAACATATTTTTAACGCCAGTTCCTACCACAACACCTTGCTCTAAAATATTAAAACGTAAAATGATTTTTCCGCGTTTACCATTAAGTTCAAAAACAGGATCTGCAAATTCAAGTTCAGGACTTTCAATATCTAGTCGCTGTAAATCGATCGACATTGATTCATAAATAACCATAGGACGTGATGGGTTAATCATCACATCTTGCTCACCCATAATTGGAATGATTACATGAGGAAAAGTTGTCCCAGAAAACTCAACGTAATTTTTAGTTAAGCTCTGTGTTAATGCAGGGCAATCTGAAGTTTCACCTGAGCGTTTTACTGATAAGTAAACTTTATCACCATCTGTGATATCAAATTCATCAGCAGCTTCAGGGAAGTCTAATGCGACATTTTCATTAACCATACCTGAAAATGTAAAATGCATTTTTTGGCTAATGCCATACTTCTGTAAAACTAATGAGAAAAGTAAGTCGCCTGGTACACAAAACTTTTTAGCATCAGCATCGTGTAAAGGATTATAGTCATCAGCTATTAATTTAGCAAAATTACTACCTTGTTCACGGGTAAAAGTGATCTTATTTTTTTCGCACTGATGGTAAAAAGGATTTAACATATTTTAATGACTTCTTTTATGACTAAAGTTACAACCTGACCATTCTACCAAGATTTTAGGTAATAGAGGTCGAATCAGTTAAAAAACATTTTTTTACATCTTAATCATTTCACTTTCTTTATACTATTTTAAATTTTATTAATTAAGGAAGATAAATGAAATTATTCAACCTAATAGCTACATTTTACAGTTTATTTTTACTGGGTTGCCAAAACATAACGCTCACCACAAATGCTGGTTCATATATAGTTAATCAAACCGTTTTAAACTCACTTGAAGAATATAGCTCAGATCAAAATGCAATAGAATCAGGGGCTAACCTCATAGCTAAAGTTACAGGTGAGTATTGCCTCACGGAAAATATAAACCCTTCGGAAGAACTGATTAATAATTCATCCGATAATTATGAAATCAATAGAGCTAAAGCTTTTGCTTATGAAGATTTTAAAAGTGAAGTTTTAGTTTTAAATGGTAATGTTTTTGTTACCCTTAGTTGTTATAAAGTAAAACAAGCTCAGTGTAGTTTCACTTTCCACTGTCGTGGTAATGCTTATAAAAATAGCTAAACCAAGTAATAAAAAAGCGACTCTAAGGTCGCTTTTATGTTTTTAGCAAAAAGTATTTCTTATTCTGCTAGGTAAACTTTATATGCTTTTTCTAGCTTTTTAGCTTGCTTCTTAGATACACCTATATGACCTAATGCAACACGTAAACGGGCACGAGACATATCTGAACCTAAAATTTCCATCGCATCGATAACCGATGTTGAAGATGGCTTACCACTGATCGCAACAAAGATAGGCTCTAAGAATACTTTAATTTTAAGCTCATGGTGATCAGCTAGTTTTTTTGCAATCGTAAAAATCTCTGATTTTTCCCAAGTGCGTAAAGCCTCTAGATCCCAAATAAAGAACTGTAGTGCTTGACGAATAACATCTTCTTCCGCTTTGCCTGCTGTTAATAACTCAGGCTCATAGGTTGGCATACCAGATACAAAGTAACCTGCAAGCTCAACTAAATCAGATAATGTATTAATACGTGTTTTAACTTGCGGTAAAATTTTACCTAAAGTTTCACCATTAAACTTCCAATCAACAAAGCGACCAATTAATTCTTCGTCAGTTAAGTTTTCACGGATCCAAAGACCATTTAACCAACTTAATTTTTCAACATCAAATACCGGACCACCAAGTGATACACGTTTCATGTCAAAGTTTTCAATCATCTCTGCTAATGTGAATTTTTCACGCTCATCAGGCATTGACCAACCCATACGACCTAAGTAATTCAATACAGCTTCCGGTAAAAAGCCCATTTCTTTATAGTAGTTAATAGAAGTTGGGTTTTTACGTTTTGATAATTTAGATTTATCTGGGTTTCGTAATAATGGTAAGTGACCTAAAGTTGGTGCAGTCCAACCAAAATCTTCATATAGTTTTAATAATTTAGGCGCTGAGTTGATCCACTCTTCACCACGGAAGATATGGCTAATTTCCATATGGTGATCATCAACCACATTTGCTAAGAAATAAGTTGGGAAACCATCAGCTTTAAGCAATACTTGCATATCAACGTTTTCCCACGGGATCTCAATTTCTCCACGTAAGTAATCGTTAAATTTAAATGTCCCTTCTTCTGGGATATTCATACGGATCACATAAGGTTTACCCGCAGCTAAATTTTCTTCAACTTCATCAGCAGAAAGCTTTAAACCACGACCATCATACTTTGGACGTAAACCTTCAGCCATCTGCGCTTCACGCATTTGGTCAAGCTCTTCAGCCGTTGCAAAACAGTAAAAAGCTTTACCATTATCAACAAGTTGCTGTGCATATTTCTTATATAAATCACTACGTTCAGACTGACGGTATGGACCAAACTCACCGCCCACATCAGGACCGTGATCCCAATTAAGACCTAACCAACGTAAACTATCCATAATCGCTTGTTCTGATTCTGGTGTACTACGAACCTGATCAGTATCTTCAATACGTAATACAAATTCACCGCCTTGCTGCTTAGCAAAAGCGTAGTTAAACAATGCAATATAAGCTGTGCCTAAGTGCGGGTCACCCGTTGGTGACGGTGCTACACGAGTACGAATAGTCATGAGTTAAATCTCTTAAAAAAAATATGTAAGAACTAAGTCTAAATAATTGTGGCAAGGGTAACATAAAGCTTAGTTTTAGGATAATAGGTTTTAAATAACAACATCATTATTATTGTGTAATTGCTTAAAAACCCTATCCATAATTTCTATGCCTTTATCAAATACCTTTCTATGCTCTGGTCCACCTAATGAGATACGGATCGCATTATAATTATTCGTACTTGATGGTGCTAAAAATAAGTCTGCAGTACGTATTTTTACATTATTTGCTAATAATAAGCCGCTCAAATGATGCATATTGATATTTTTAGGTAACTCAAGCCAAATATTTAATCCGCCTAAACGTGCAGTGAGTTTATATTTATCAAAAAGAACCTGAAACGCTTGTTGGCGATAAATGAGTTCTTTTGCAAGTTTGTCTTGATTGAACTGGTAGCCATCACTTTGAATAAAACGAGATGCTAATTCAAAGTTCATGGTTGAAACCATCCAACACTGACTATGAATATGTTGCTTTAATACCTGCTGAAATAAAGCAGGAGCCAAAATATAACCCACCCTTAAGCCACCAGCAAAATACTTAGACAAACTTGATATATAAAAAACACGATCTGGGGCTTTTTGTTGCAGTGGTAAACGCCAATTATTAGGCAAACAATAATTCACATCATCTTCAATAATAAAAAATTGATATTGACGACTTAAAGCTAAAATTTTATCTAACTGCTGCTCAGTGTATTTTACATTGGTCGGGTTTTGATTATTTGGCGTAATATAAAGCACTTTTGGCGCGTATTTTTTACAAATAGCCTCTAGCTCATCTAAATCAATACCTTCATTTGTTATCGTGAGCCCTTTCATTTTTAAACCTGATGGCTCAGCCGCACGATAAAACCCAGGATAACAAAGAGATTCATGCAAAACCAAATCCCCAGGCTCAGTCAGTATTTGTAAACAGCTATAAACGCCCTGTTGTGCGCCCTGTAAAAAGATTAAATCATCTGCTTTTTTAAACCCTTTGTTTATAAGCCAATCATTAAATACTTTTTTATGCTTAGTAATACCATCTATTGAGTAAGTTAGTATTTGAGATAAAGCATTATTATCTTGAGCTAATTCCGTCATGGCTTGCGCTAAAACAGCTTGTTGACCCATCATTGGCTGCATACTCGATGCAAAATCAACAACGAGCTCTTCTGTTATATTTGAATTGCTCTCAATATCAACAAAAGTACCAGCACCTAACTTTGCTTTAACAAGCCCTTGTTTTTGCGCTAATTCATAAGCTCTAGTGACCGTACCATGGGTGACGCTTAACTCATCAGCCAACCAGCGCTGCGCTGGTAATTTTTGCTTAAAAGCTAGATCTCCATCTGTAATAGCTTCATCAATTAAAGTCACTAACGCCTTATATTTTGCTTGAGTTTTTACAAGCTCAATAAAGCGAACTTGGTTTACCTTCCAAATTGTATCCATAACAATAAACTTATAGCCTAATAAAAATAAATGTGACAACTTAAACCAATACAAACACTACAAATTGTATGCGTACAATTTAAAATTAACAAGGACAAATTATGCCAAATGAACTTTTAGCGTTAATTTTACCTATTAGTATTTTTACAGTTATAGCAACAATCACCCCTGGACCAAACAATATTTTACTGGCGCATTCTGGCGCTTATTTTGGTATCAAAAAAACGATCCCGCATATTTTAGGAATTCGAATAGGCATGATATGTTTGCAAACATGTATTCTTTTTGGTTTAGGACAGCTTTTTATCGCCTACCCTAAAATACAGTTTGTTTTAAGCTTGATTGCTTGCATATATATTCTAAAGCTCGCTTTTACTATCTCAAAAGCGAAACCACCGACATCAAATAAAGCCCATCAACCATTTAATATTATTCAAGCTGCGGGGTTTCAGTTAATTAATCCCAAGTCCTGGGCGATGTTATTAACAGCAAGTTCTGCGTTCACACTAGCTGGCGACCTTTATTGGTCTTCTGCTTTTCTCAGTATTTTATTATTTAATACAGTATCAATCCCTTGTGCTTTTGTATGGGTAACAATAGGAAAACTGATCGCAAAAAAATTACAAAACCCTAATTTCAATCAAAAATTCAATTTGACTATGGCTAGCTTACTACTACTTACAATTCCCATGATCTTTATTTAGGAGATAACTATGCAAATTAAATACAATTTAAACCAAGCAGATTTTGAAACTGTTTTTAATTTTTTAAGCGAACGCAGCTATTGGTCTAACGGTATCTCAAAAGACTGTTTAAAACGTGCCTGTGATAATTCTTTATGTTTTGTAATTCAAAATAACAATACATTATGTGCCTTTGCCAGAGTAGTTACCGATCAAGCTACCTTTGCTAATTTATTAGATGTCTTCGTTTTAGAGAAATATAGAGGCCAAGGTATAGGAAAGAAATTAATTACAGCAATTATAGAAGATAAGAAATTACAAGGATTAAGACGTTTCACTTTAGCAACTAAAGACGCCCATGATTTATACGCCCAATATAATTTTGCAAAACCAATTTATCCCGAGGGCATGATGGAAATTTATAAACCTAATATCTACCTTGAGTAAAATTATAAATAAAATTGTATAATTTTTTATCTTAAACTTGATTCCTTTATTAAATGAATGTCTACTTGAGAAAACTTTGTTCTAAAACAATAAATCAAATGATTAGAATTTTATAATAACCCTATAAAAAGCGTGCTTATTAATTAAGGATCAATAATGTCTATTCGTCGTAGTCGCAGTAAAGTTAGTAAAGTTTATTTACCTTCTAATTCTCGTTATAACCAATTTTTATTAGCTGAGTTTAAAATAACAGATGAATTATTAGAGCGTTTTGAAAGTAGTGACAGCTCTGATAAATTAAAGCCTTGGCAGAGTTTTTATCAAAAGTTCTCAGAGCAACTTTTCACCGTATGTGAAGAGGCTGATATAGATAATGTGCATTTTATCGCTAATGATAAATTACCTCGTGTTCGTTTTAACCAAGAGATCCGATACTGGGAAACAGATCAGCAAATGCTGATTTTTTATAACCCAGAATACCATCAGTCATATAAGTCACATTTCGATGGTGCTGTTCGCTCTAAAAAAATATCACTATTATTTTTAGCATCTGGCGATTCTATTCGCACAAGTGCTGCGGGATACCATACAAAAGTTCGCGAAACACTTACAAAGCTTTTATCTGAAGTGGGTGTTGATGCAAGCGCTGTGCGTTTACGTGATCATCAGCATTTAACTTATGATTTATTTGCAAAAGATAAAGGCGTTGAAGGCTCTAACGGCCATACTTTAAGACGCATTAAAAATCGTTATAAAGCAGCCGATGTTATCTTGCCTGAGCAAAACGATACTATGAGTTATGTAGTAGCAAGTATGCCGATTTCTCGTCGTTTATTAAAACGTAGCAATGTAAATTTAGTTGGTGAACAATCTTACGCTGATTTTTACCAAACATTATCTGATGCATGTGTAAAATCTGCCAACCATTATAATTTAAAAAATGGTGCATTTATCGCTAATGGCTTAACACCGATTATTCGTAATAGCTCAAATAAACCTGAGCAAAAAGTAGGTGAGCTTCAGATGTTAGGTTTTGACCCTATCGAACCTAAAAATGAATTTTACTGTAACTGGCAAGATGATCATTTAGTTGATTATGTACAAATCATTTTTGCGGCAACTAAAGATGATATTGAAGATAAAGGTTTTGCTAAATTTATGGAAACCGTTGATAAGTCATTACGTATGATGGCAAAAGAGTTAGAAATGACGCCAGATCATGAAGAAATCGCTATTCGCTTCCACCAACATTTAGCTTACCACTTCGATCAAGCTTAAATATAAGTAGCTTAAAATATAGAGTGGCTCAAATTGAGCCCTCTAACTCCCTCCAAGATAACCTTTAACTCTAGAAAATAGATATAAACAATAGATATCTGTATCATGATCATTACTCACCATTAAATTAATTTATTACTATTATGCGCATTCCACATATTTATCAACCTGGCGAAATTAACCTTAACCAAACTTTAGCTTTACTTCCAGATGCGGCAGGCCATATTACTCGCGTTTTACGTATGGGTATTGGCGAGCAGGTTTGCCTATTTAATGGTGAAGGCGGTGAATACCTATGTGAATTATCTGAAGTAAGTAAAAAATCAGCTTCAGTAAAAGTAATCGAATTTATTGAAAAAGATGTTGAGTCACCCCTTAAAATCCACTTAGGCCAAGGTATTTCAAGAGGCGATAAAATGGATTTTACAATTCAAAAGTCTGTCGAACTTGGTGTGACTGAAATCACCCCAATTTTCACCGAACGATGTGGTGTAAAACTCAGCGGTGATAGATTAGAAAAAAAACATCTACAGTGGCAAAAAATTGCAATTTCAGCTGCCGAGCAATCTGGGCGTAATTTCATTACAAAAATTCATGAACCAATTAAAATAGAAAGCTGGTTAGAGCAAACATCCGATGAATTAAAAATCACACTACACCCTAGAGCTGAACACAGCATAAAAACGATTCCAGAACCATCAAATGGTCTACGCTTTGTTGTTGGCCCTGAAGGCGGATTTACCGATGCTGAAATGTTAAAAACTAAAAACTGTGGATTTATGGATATTCGTTTAGGCCCAAGAGTATTAAGAACTGAAACAGCAGCATTGACAGTATTAAGTGCATTACAATTACAATTTGGTGATTTAGCTTAAACTTTTCTTAGGCTAGTTTTTTCATAAACTAGCCCCATATACTTTATAACTAACAAATTTGGACCACAGGTCCCGCTAAATAATAAGGTCATCACATGAGCATAAAACTCGGGATCGTTTCAGACCCAATTTCAGGTTTTAATATTAAAAAAGATACTGGTTTTGCCATGATGGTAGAAGCACAAAGCCGTGGTTATGAAATCTATTATATGGAAATGGACGACCTTTACCTAAGAAAAGGTCAAGCCTTTGCAACAGCAGCAAAAGCCCAAGTTTTTGAAGATGAAAACCATTGGTATGATTTAGAAGAAAAACAAAGCATTGCCTTAGCTGATCTTGATGTAATTTTAATGCGAAAAGATCCACCATTTGATACCGAATATATTTACGCAACGTATATTTTAGAACGCGCAGAACTTGCAGGCACTTTAATTGTAAATAAACCGCAAAGCTTGCGTGATGCAAATGAGAAACTATTTACCGCTTGGTTTAGCGAATTTACACCGGATACTTTAGTAACAAGAAGTCAAAAGCAGATCCGCAGCTTTTTAGATGAGCACGGCGATATTATTTTAAAACCACTTGATGGCATGGGTGGCGCATCAATATTCAGAGTCAAACAAGATGATGCTAATTTAGGCGTAATTTGTGAAACACTCACGAAACATGGTAGTGAGTTTGCGATGGCACAAAACTATATCCCTGAAATAAAACAAGGCGATAAACGTGTATTAGTGGTTGATGGCCAAGTTATTCCATATTGCTTAGCCCGTATCCCACAAAATGGCGAAACACGCGGTAATTTAGCCGTGGGTGGCCGTGGTGAAGCGCGCCCGTTAAGTGAGTCAGATCTTAAAATTGCACAAGCGATTGCACCAACATTAAAAGAAAAAGGCCTTATTTTTGTTGGCTTAGATATCATTGGTGATAAGTTAACTGAAATAAATGTAACAGCGCCAACTTGCGTAAAAGAAATTCAAGCAGCTTATGATATCTCAATCACAGGCATCTTATTTGATGCCATTGAACAAAGATTAAAATCATAAGATATTATTACGGTATCTCTCAGGTAATGCTTATAATAAATAAAGTATTACCTTTTTAAATAACGAACTAAGGTGAATGTTATGCAATCTTTAGAAAATCACTTTCTCATTGCAATGCCAAATATGCAAGATCCGGCATTTGAACATTCCGTTACCTATATTTGTGAACATAATGACCAAGGTGCAATGGGTTTAGTCATTAACCAACCGATAGATTTAACTGTAGGTGAGCTACTTGATCAAATAAAAATTGATAACAATAAAGAAACCGACGCAGCCAATATCGCAGTGTTCTCTGGCGGCCCAGTTCAACAAGAGCAAGGTTTTGTATTACACATCCCTAAAGAAGGTTATCAATCAAGCTTAAAACTCACCAATGACGTTATGATCACCACATCTAAAGATGTATTAACATCACTTACAACTGAGTTAGCACCTGAAAAATTTTTAATCTCTTTAGGTTATGCCGGTTGGAGTTCAGGACAACTTGAACAAGAGTTAATGGATAATGCATGGCTCACAATTGAAGCTGATCCTGACATTATATTTAGTACTCCCGCACATTTAAGGTGGGAAAAAGCAATTGAGATGCTCGGCATTGATATTAGCAAATTAAGTACGCAAACAGGTCATGCTTAAAGATCTAAAAATAACACGTTTATATTGAGGTAAAAATGGCAAAGCGCCAGCTAAAAGAAAAAGGTCAACGAACTGTATTAGGATTCGATTTTGGTACTAAAAGTATCGGTATTGCTGTGGGCCAAGAAGTTACCGGTTCTGCATCACCATTATGCGCAGTTAAAGCACAAGATGGCATCCCTAATTGGGATGAGATAAAAGTGATTGTTGATGAATGGTTACCTGACTTAATTGTAGTAGGTTTACCTTTAAATATGGACGGCAGCAATCAACAAGTAACCTTTCAAGCCAAAAAATTTGCTAACCGTTTACATAATAAACATGGTTTACCTGTTGAAACACAGGATGAACGATTAACCACTACAGATGCAAAGTCGCAACTTTTTGAACACGGCGGTTATAAAAACCTAAAAAAAGGCAATGTAGATAGTATGTCAGCTAGAATAATCTTAGAAAGTTTTTTTGAAAATCAATGGGGTTAGTTACTGGTTTAAAATTTTCACACTGCCCTTTTTAGGAATAAAACCCGCCTCTCTATAAGCTTGCATAATTAAGCCTTTTGCTCTTAGCTTATCAAGTCCAATCTGCATTGCTTGATAAGCTAAAAAACCATCAGGGTGCTTTTTACTAATAACAAAGTGGCGACTATCATCAAGCATAATTGCAATGCCCGGTACGGCTTTTAACTCTATGCTTTCGAGTTTATATACATTATCTCTTGCGGGCATAAATGGCATTAACATAAAGTCAGCCCACTTTAAGTTAACCATACGTGTTTGCCCTAACCATTCATGCTCTTGAAAGACTTCTTTTAAAGGTAAATCCATTAAGGTTTGCCAATCCGTACGCCACCTAGGCGTAGAAACTGATGTTAAACCTTTAAAGTCAGATAAAGACTTTATTGAAAATACCTTTTCATTTGTAGGGTTAGTAAATATGCCAGCAAGATATTCGCCTTTATTAATTACCGGATCTGAAATATATACCTTTTCATTCAATTGATGTGCATCTGCCAACCAATAGGTATCAAAGCTAAGTAAAAGCGTACCTTGCTCTAATAACTTTGTATTTCTAAAGTTAATTTTACCCACTTTATATTTAAAGGATTTATGAAAGCCGCCTAATTTAAGCGCTTGTTGTGCGATTATCATATCAACCACATCACGCCTAATTTTATGACCACTGAAAGAGGTGATTTCTAAAGGATCTCGACCGGCTAAAAAAGTCATATAATCTTCATATACATCATCACGTAAAAACATTTTTATTTCGTTTTTACCATATGCATGACATGTATTTAGGCTACAAAGAATATAAACAATACATATTAATATCGTTTTATGTATCATGAACCTCACCATTATTTACATATCAGTATTAAAGTATAAACCTAAATATAGATAAAAGAAAAGCCCATTTAAAAATGAGCTCATAACACTTTACGCAATAAAATCAAGCTATTACAAAAACAAAAGTTAAGGGTTATCGTCACCTAAACCATCAACTGTCACACCTTGTAAGAAACCAGCGCCTTGCTGATCATTATTTCTTAGTTTGATCATTAATCTTAAATCATTTGGCGAATCAGCATTATGTAGTGCATCCGCATAGTTAATTCTTTGGTTTTGATAATGATCAAATAAAGCCTGATCAAAAGTCTGCATGCCCATTTCGCGAGACTTAGACATGGTTTCTTTAATACCGCCAATATCTCCTTTTTTCACTAACTCAGCAATCATAGGTGAGTTTAACAATACTTCAATCGCTGCGACACGACCTTTGCCATCGGATGTTGGAATTAATTGCTGTGCAACAATGCCACGTAAATTAAGTGCTAAATCATATTTTAATTTTTCGTGTTTTTCTTTTGGCACTAAATGCATAATACGGTCAATTGCTTGGTTAGCATTGTTTGCATGTAAGGTTGCAACACATAAGTGGCCTGTTTCAGCAAAGCTTAATGCATATTCCATTGTTTCTTGAGAACGTATTTCACCTATCAGTATTACATCTGGCGCTTGACGTAATGAGCTCTTTAAAGCGGAATCGAAACTGTCGGTATCTAAGCCCACTTCTCTTTGTGTAATAATGCTCTTTTCATGCTCATGCACAAACTCTATTGGATCTTCAATAGTTAAAATATGCCCTTTATGATTACGATTACGATAACCTAATAAAGCAGCCAGAGAAGTAGACTTACCTGTGCCCGTACCACCCACAAATAGTAACAAGCCTTTTTTAGCCATTATCAAATCAGTGAGTACCGATGGTAAACCAAGATCCCCAACATCAGGGATCGTAGTTACTATGCGGCGAATAACCATGCCCGCTTTGTCTCGTTGCCAAAATGCAGAGATCCTAAAGCGGCCTTCATCCGTTGCTATGGCAAAATTACATTCTTTTGTTGAATGAAATTCAGTTTTTTGTTTTTCACTCATTGCTGATTCGACTAAAGACAAAGACTCTTCTTCACTTAAGTCATGCTCATCTAAAGGTGTTAGCTCGCCATTTATTTTTGCACTCACCGGTAAATGACTAGAAACAAATACATCAGATGCATCTGCGTCACACATTTTTGCTAAATAATAATTTAATTTACCCGCTTCCATTTACATTCCCCCTGAAGAATTAAACTGAGATTTATCATGTGCTTTTGCAGCAGCAGCAGCTTGACTGATCAAGCCCCTATTAAGTAAATTTGTTAAACATTGATCCATGGTTTGCATACCAAAACCCGCTCCGGTTTGAATGGATGAGTACATTTGTGGAATTTTATCTTCACGAATAAGGTTTCTGATTGCAGGAATACCTATCATGATCTCGTGTGCCGCAACACGACCACCACCGGTTTTCTTAAGTAAAGTTTGTGAGATAACGGCACGTAATGACTCAGATAACATCGAACGTACCATAGATTTTTCAGCTGCAGGGAAAACATCAATAATACGGTCAATGGTTTTAGGTGCTGAGGTTGTATGTAGCGTACCAAATACTAAGTGACCGGTTTCGGCAGCTGTCATTGCTAATCGTATGGTTTCTAAATCACGAAGCTCACCAACCAGTATCACATCGGGATCTTCACGTAATGCACTACGAAGGGCATTATTAAAGCTTTTAGTATCTCTATGTACTTCCCTTTGGTTTATCAGGCTCAGTTTATTTTTGTGTACAAACTCGATTGGATCTTCAATTGTTAAAATATGGTCATGTCGCGATGCGTTAATATAATCAACCATGGCAGCTAATGTTGTAGACTTACCAGAACCTGTAGGTCCGGTAACCAGTACTAACCCCCTAGGGTTATCTGAAATTTCCTTAAAAATTTCAGGGGCACCTAAGTCTTCTAAAGACAAAATGTCACTTGGGATCGTACGAAATACAGCTGCGGGCCCTCTATTAGTATTAAATGCATTTACACGAAAACGCGCTAAATTTGGCACTTCAAAAGAAAAATCGCATTCTAAGTTTTCTTCGTAGTCTTTACGTTGTTTATCGCTCATAATGTCATAAACTAACCCATTGACATCTTTGGCTTCTAAAGCTGGAATATTGACACGCCTAACATCACCGTCAACACGTATCATAGGTGATACATCTGACGATAAATGTAAATCTGAAGAATTATGTTGCACACTAAAGGCCAATAATTCGGTAATATCCATGGGTAAACTCCGAAAACTAATAAATTTAGATATAAGTATATGATTACAATAGCAGAACGACTGGATTCCGCCTATGGTAGAATCAAAGAAGCAGTAAAAAAGTTTAACCGCCCAGAACAAAGTATTACTTTGCTCGCAGTGAGTAAAACTAAGCCAATTGATCTTATTTTAGATGCTTATGAGGCTGGTCACCGAAAATTTGGTGAATCTTATGTTCAAGAGTCTGTTGAAAAAATTGAAAAGCTCGCGCATCTTGATGATATTCAATGGCATTTTATAGGTCCGATACAATCAAATAAAACCAAATTAATTGCAAATAATTTTTCTTGGGTGCAAAGTATCGACAGATTAAAAATCGTAAAACGCTTAAGTGAGCAAAGAGATCCCGAATTACCGCCTCTTAATGTATTAATACAAGTCAACATCAGTGATGAGGCATCTAAATCCGGCTGTACATTAGCAGAAGTAAACCAACTGGCACTCAGTATCCATGCCTTAGATAATATAAAGCTCAGAGGATTAATGGCAATCCCTGAGAAAAAGGAATCATTAGAGCAACAAATCCAGGCTTTTAGTCATTTAAAAACTTGCTTTGATGCGCTACAGACCCAATATAAAGAGATTGATACGCTATCTATGGGCATGAGTGCAGATTTGGAAGCAGCCATCGCTGCAGGCTCAACTATGGTAAGAATTGGTACCGACATCTTTGGTGCAAGAAGTTAAGGTTTATAAATGACAGACAAAACCATCGCCTTTATTGGCACAGGCAATATGAGTTACGCAATTATCAGTGGCATGATTAAAAATGGTTTTGATAAAAACCGTATTATCGCCACCAACCGTAACAGCGAAAAGTTAGCAAAAGTAGCCAAAGAATTAGCAATATCAACTGATACAGATAACTTAGCTGCATTAGCAAAATCTGATGTTATTGTACTGAGCGTAAAGCCACAAATGATGGCTGATTTATGTAAAACTTTTGTTGATTCAGGCATAGATATCAGTAAAAAGTTATTTATTTCTGTGGCAGCGGGTTTAACAATTGAAAGATTACAACAAATGTTAGCTCAAAAAGTGACTATGATACGTTGTATGCCTAATACGCCTTGTTTATTAGGTAAAGGTGTATCTGGACTTTATACTGAAAATGCGACTGATGAAGAACGTGCTTTTACACAAAGCATATTTGAAAATACAGGCATAGTTACTTGGCTTGAAACAGAAGCAGATATTAATAATATTACAGCCGTAACGGGTTCATCACCGGCTTATTTCTTTTTGTTTATGGAAGCCATAGAACAAAAAGCAAAAGCGTTAGGTTTTAGTGATGAACAAGCAAGACAGTTAGTACAGCAAACAGCTTTAGGTGCTGCGCAAATGGTAGCGTCTCAAGATATTTCAATCTCTACTTTACGTGCTAACGTGACATCTAAAAATGGCACTACTGCTGCTGCGATTGCTCAGTTTGAACAAAGTGGTTTAGTACAAAGTGTTTCAGATGCAATGGATAAATGTATTGCGCGCGCACAAGAAATGGAACAAGAACTTTAATAAGCTCTGTAGTTAAAGAGCACAGAAAATAAAATAGGTAACCAATGAATGCATTTAAATTTTTAATTGAAATCGCCTTTGATTTATTTTTAATGGTGGTTTTACTTCGTTTTTGGCTCCAATTGGCAAAAGCTGATTTTTATAACCCTTTAAGTCAATTTATAGTTAAGGCCACCTCTCCTTTAGTGAACCCTTTACGTAAAGTCATTCCTGGCTTTGCAGGGATAGATGTTGCTTCTTTGGTATTAGGTTTTTTAATCGCTTTTGCAAAAGTAAGTGTTGTAATGTTAATGATTTATGGCACATGGGAGCCTATCAGTGCATTAATCGGCTCAGGTATTACACTTGTTAAAGAAGCTATAAACTTAGTATTTTGGGTGCTGATTATCCGTGCAATTTTAAGCTGGGTAAGCCAAGGAAATAACCCTATGGAAGCTGTATTCCATCAACTAACAGAACCTATGCTTAGACCAATTCGAAAAATCATCCCTCCTATTGGCGGCTTAGATTTATCTGTATTAGTATTGATTATAGGTATTCAGTTTATTCAAATTTTGTTTATGGATTTGTTTAAATAAACCCAATATAAATTACTTTTAAAGAGGCGCTAAAAGTAGCGCCTCTTTGTTCTGTTTTCCCACCAAAAGTTATTTAATCTATAAAAAATAACAAGATAAAAATCATTCCTGATACTATAATCAGAATAAAGCCAACTATGGCGACTCACTCATAAAGCCAATGTCGATGGAGACACCCAATGATAAAGTTCAATCATGTCATTTTGCTATTTGTAACTTTCTTTTTATTTTCCGCTTTTACGCAAGCAAGTGATCAAGGTGGCCAATTTAAAACCTTAGGTAACTGGGATGTGCATTACATCGCTTTTCCCTCTACTTTTTTACAACCTAAAATAGCAAAGCATTATGGCATTGAACGTAGCGGTTATGCAGGTGTCGTTAATATTTCTGTATTAGATAACCGCACCAAAGATACACCCGCACAAAAAGTGAAAATAACAGGTGTGGCTAGAAACTTAATTGGTCATCGCATAGAGATGGAATTTAAAGAGATTGTAGAGGGCGATTCAGTGTATTACATCGCACCAATCAAATACCGAAATGAAGAAACTTATCGTTTTGAATTAGAAATAAGCCAAGGTAAAAACTTTAAAAAATTGAAGTTTCAGCAAAAGTTTTATGTAGATTAATAAAATACCCCGCATCACAATGTGATGCGGGGTACTTTATTAATGATAGCTTCGCTATGATAATGATGTAGTAGGCAGGATTTTGCCTACATTGAAGTAGGTAGTAGAGTAATGCAGGAGCAATTACCGATAATATCGCGCGTATTTTTATAATGCGCGGAGCAATTACCGATAAGTAGCAAACCTCCCTTTACATTATAAAAGCCACAAAGTGGCCCTAACAAAAATGCGGAGCAGGTTTATGTTAGAACTGCCATATTTTTAATTCTGACAACCCAGTTTCTAACAAGTTATTTAATTGTACTTCTATGTTTTCGCTATTTTCAAACTCAAAAGCATCTAATTGCTCATCAAAAGAAAAAGTCGCATAACCATTTCTACCGTTATCTTTTACGCGATGCAAAGCCAAATCAGCTATATTAATAGACGTTTCCCAGCCAATGATTTGACCACCTAATAATGGTAATGGATAAAAAGCCCAACCCATAGAGCTAGTCAAATGAATCGCTTTTCCATTTGGTAACTTAAAGTTGTGCTGAGCAATCGTTTGCCCTAAGCGTTTCACATAACGCGTTATTGCATCACGCCTCATATCTCTTAGTAGTAATAAGAATTCATCACCACTCCAACGTACAATATAATCCGAGCCTTGCGTTTTGCTATTAAGTAAAGCGGCAACTTGCTGTAAGCAGCTATCACCGGCCATAGGACCGTAAGTATCATTTACCCGACTAAAGTCATCTAAATTAATAATAAGCAGCGCCATCGCCTTACCCTGCTCTTCTATGCTTGCTCTATTTCTCTGGAAATGCTCAATGTCTTTAGGCAATTGATCAAATAAGAATCGACGACTTCTTAATCCTGTTAACTCATCATTATGGCTCACTTCTTTTAGCTGGGAGTTAGCATTATTTAATTTATCATTGGCCGACTTTAATTCTTGAGTTCGGGTTTCTACCTGCTTTTCTAATTCAATTTGTTTTCTACGCTCTTGGGCCCGGTACATCCAAAACAATAGATAAAATACCAGAAAGAAAATTGAAATAATCATTAAACGAAAATAAACGGTTTCATCAAACGTTTTTGGTACTACAAATACAAGCTCAGTATCTATCGCATCACCCCAAGACTCACTGACACGTTTAACTGATAGCTCAAAAACAAAAGTACCCGGTGATAAGTTAGTGTAAATCGCTTCGCGGCGCATTTTGGCATAACGCCAATCATTATCTAACCCTAATAATTTATATCTAAACTCTATGCTTTTTGGTGCTGAATAATCTATTGCAGTGTACTTAATCGTCACATTACGCTCATCGGTATCTAATACTGTTTTATCATCATTAATAAAACCAATGGATCTTTTATCGGTAATGATGCTTTCAATATGTGGTGTTAATGCTTCTGAACCAAATAGCTCTATATTCTTAGGTACTTCTACCAAACCTTTCAAACTTGGGTACCATAACGATCCTTTTTGATCTGCAACCGCATCATGACCATAACCAGCACAACATTGGCTTGGTTTACCATCTAATTGACGATCTAGAGAGGTAATCACTTGCTCTGCTTTTAAGCTATCAAGCGCTTTAGGGAATTGGATAACAGGTAAGCGGTATACACCTTTAAGTGTGCTTACCCAAAGCTGCTGTAAATTTTCATCAAAGTGCAAACTAAAAATTGGGCCATAAGGTAAGCCATTTGAAATATCAAACTGGCGCCACTGCTTTTTTAGATCTCGATAAAACAAACCATCATTTAAAGTACCAATAAAAGTACCTACTTCAGCCACTTCTAAAATACTCGTAACATAGGCATTTTCAAGTGCTGTTGAACTACCTGTGCGCTCTATGCCTTTATCAGTAAAATAATAAGCGCCTTTACTAGTTCCAAGCCAACCATAGGTGCCTTTATCCATGACATATGTAATAAACTTACTATCCAAAAAGGCATTATAAACAAAAGGCTTTAAACCACTATAAGCTTGGCGAAATAAACCGCGAGCCGTACCTATCCAAATTCCGCCACTAGACGAAGGCGCTAAAGCTAATACAGGGTTATAACGCAAAGCCCTTCCAGGTAAGGTTTCTACTTTTCCGTCTTGATAATAAACAACACCCCGATCGGTTCCTAAATATAATCTTGAACCTTGAAAGAACATATCATTAATAGATGAACGCTCTAGTTCAGAAAGAGGGATTTCATTTACATATTCGTTATTTGCATCAAAATAACCAACACCACTTTGTGTTGCTGCCCAAAGATGACCATCAGGAGATAAAGTCACCGCCATTATGGCTTCAGTGAGACCTGCTGTTGTTTTATGGCGCTTAATGTTACCAGCATGTACTTTCCACAAGCCTTCACTGAGACTGGTTAACCAAATATTTTTTTCTCGATCTTGAAATATATCTGAAAACCAAATATTCTGCCCCAATTGTGTAGGCTCAATCCACTGCCATTCACCTGAATCATCGCGATAAAATAGTCGCCCATATGATGAGACCCACAGGGCACCATCAGCATCACTCATGAATTTATAAACAGCTTTATTACTACTGTGAGGCAGTGCAAATGGCCTTAACTCTTCATCGACATCTAAAAAATTTGCACCTAAAAAATCAAGAAAATAAGCACCCAGCTCTGAGGCTAAATAAAGGTTGCCATCAATCCATGACAAATCATAAACAATTGCTTGCCCTAAGCGTTCGGGTAGAGATACTTTTGCTGTAATTTCAAGGCGAAGTGCTGCGCCAGGATCATCAGAAAGATTAGTTAAACGTAATAAAAAGCGATTATTTATCAGCCAAATTCCTTCAGGTGATAATGCCATTTTATTTACTGAGCCAATTAGCTGACTAATTGCATTTTGCTTTTCTCTATCTGAACGGTAACGTCCTTGAGGGTCCACCCAATCTCGATTAGAAGAAATGCCACTAATGATTTGATTTAAAGATTTAAACTTATCTTGAGAAAATAAATACAAGCCATTTGCAGCAATCCAAATGCGATTATCATTATCTTCTAAAATATCTCGAACTGGACCTTTGACATTATATTTTGTAAAGCTAAGTGATTTAGGATCTAATCTAACTAATCCTTTTTTTGTGCCCACCCATAATAAACCATCACGATCTAACATCAGTTTATTAATAGAGTTACTTGGTAAAAATTTTGAATTAGAAGTTGTGAAATTGGTAAATTGCTGTCCATCAAAGCGGCTAAGACCAAACTGTGTACCGATCCAAATATAGCCTTGTTTGTCTTGTACAACACTTTTTAAAGACTGCGATGCTAAGCCATCTAACGTACTCCATTGCTTTACAACATAATCATTAATTGAAGCAAAGGCACCTGAACTTATTGCATTTAAAAGTATAAAAATAAATACAAAAAAGCTAGATCTCACATATTGTTTGATCACTTAACATCTTCTTTTATTGTGTTCTTAAAAACCCTAACCATGCTTTTGACTCTGGTTTTTAAGATTATTAATCCTAATTAAAGCTATTTATACTAAATAACCCGCTTTAATTAAAGCTTGCAGGCAAATTAATGAAAAAATACCCGCAAGTACATCATCTATCATAATGCCAAAACCACCAGATACTTTTTTATCAAGCCATCTGATAGGTCCTGGTTTTGCTATATCAAAAAAGCGAAATAGTACAAAACCAACAAGCAAGGTCTGCCAACTAATAACCGCGCCTATCATAGTAATATAATAGCCAGCCACTTCATCCCAAACGATAGCACCATGATCATGCACACCTACATCATCAGCTGTTTTACCACATAACCAAATACCAACTACACTGATCACGAGAGCAGTGAGTAACTGCACAACAATACCATATTGTGCTGTTAAAAATATAAATGGTAATGCGGCAAAGGTACCAAATGTACCTGGTGCCTTAGGTGCTAAACCTAAACCAAATCCCAACGCCAAAAATTGATGTGGTTTTTTTAAATTAAATTGGCTTTTTGTACTCAAAACTCACCCTTATTAAAAATGTTGATAACCTTTTTCGTTAATCTCAAAGCGCTCTTCACTTTTTAATAACTCAATTTCACCTGCATTGCCTTTAATTTGACCTATGCATACAGCTTCAACGCCATATTGGCGCAAATTAATTTCAAGCATGCCTTTATTATCTTCTGGAACAGTAAACAATAACTCATAATCATCACCATAAGCTAAGGCATAGGGTAAGTATTCATCTTGTGTTAAAGCTTCTTTTAATACATCTGAAACAGGTACTTTTTCAACATCAATAATTGCGCCTACACCTGATAAATCAAGAATGTGTTGTAGATCCGCAATTAAACCATCAGAAATATCAATAGCAGAGGATGCCAAACCACGTAAAACTTGGCCAGCAGCAACTCTAGGACTTGGGTATTCAAAACGTTTTTTAACGGCTTCTAA
This sequence comes from Pseudoalteromonas sp. C2R02, assembly GCF_018860845.1. Lineage (NCBI taxonomy): Bacteria > Pseudomonadati > Pseudomonadota > Gammaproteobacteria > Alteromonadales > Pseudoalteromonadaceae > Pseudoalteromonas > Pseudoalteromonas sp. C2R02. The sequence goes on from NZ_JAHKQC010000030.1 coordinate 91,384, forward strand.
CTGTCTTGGTGACAGGTTGTGTTTACCTTTTTGCGCTTCAATAGCAACACCTGAATCACCTAATGGACCAGATACATAGATCCAATCGCCATTTTTAGCACCTGAGCGTTTTAGCGCCTTTCCATTAGGTACAGTGCCTTTAGCACACACCGAAATTGTCAAAGGCCCTTTGGTTGTATCACCACCTATGATCTGAACATTAAAGTATTCAGCAATTTCATGCATACCAGCAGTAAACTCTTCCAACCAGTGAATATCAGCTTCAGGTAATGTTAATGCTAAAGAGATCCAAGCAGGTTCTGCTCCCATTGCCGCTAAATCACTTAAATTTACAGCTAATGCTCTATGCCCTAAAGCACGCGGATCCATATCAGGAAAAAAATGCACGCCTGAAATAAGCGTATCAGTTGTTACAACTAATTGACAGTTTTCAGGTACAGTTACAACTGCGCCATCATCACCTATGCCTAAATCAACATCTTTACGGGTAATACCGTTATTCTTAAAAAAACGGCTGATTAATTCAAATTCGTCCATACACAAAAAAGCCGGCTGTGGCCGGCTCCCTTAATTAGTAAATTTATTCTCAGGGACTAAGCTCGTAAATCTTTAACAGCTTTATCTAAAACACCGTTAACAAATTTATGACTGTCTTCAGCACCAAATAACTTAGCTAGTTCAATTGATTCATTGATTGCTACTTTATATGGGACATCTTCACGGAATTTAAGTTCATATCCAGATAAACGTAAAATCGCTTTTTCAACCATGTCTAAGTCATCAAAAGGACGTGCTAAATGAGGTGATAAAAGCTCATCTAACTGAGCATGATGTACAGAAACACCACGTGCTAAGTCTTTGAAGTACTCAACATCCATTTTAGTAACATCATTTTCTAAAAGCATATGTTGTTCAATCGTAGCAATTGCATTACCGCTTAATTGCCAAGAATAAATTGCTTGCAACGCTAATACGCGTGCTTTACGTCTTGCAGCTGGTTTCACTAGGAATCCTTAAATTTTATCTAATACATTAACCATTTCTAGCGCACCTAAAGCAGCTTCGCCACCTTTGTTGCCCATTTTAGTACCTGCACGCTCAATCGCTTGCTCTATGCTTTCTGTTGTTAGTACACCAAATGCAACAGGAATATCATAGTTTAGAGATACTTGCGCTAAGCCTTTATTTGACTCACCAGCTACTAAATCGAAATGTGGTGTGCCACCTCGGATCACTACACCTAATGCAATTATTGCATCATATTCTTTTTTAGCTGCGACACGTTGTGCAGCTAATGGAAGCTCTACAGCACCTGGTACATAAACAACTGTAATATCGTCGTCACTTACATTACCAGTGCGTTTTAATACGTCTACCGCACCTTGCAATAAACTACTTCCGATAAAATCATTAAAACGAGAAATAACAATGGCAAATTTTTTGCCTGGGCACTGCATATTGCCTTCAATAATTTTCATTTATAACCTCTGAAATTGGGTTTATAGCTAGCGCGATAGCGCTATAAATAATCTGGCGCGCATTGTAACACAAAAAAACGGCTGAATTTAAATTAGCCGTTTAAATTTTTATCTAATAAAGATTAAGCTTTTGGAGGCTCAACATATTCAACTACTTCTAAGCCAAAACCTGAAATAGCATGATATTTTTTAGGTAAGCTCATTAAGCGCATTTTATGAATGCCTAAATCAGCTAAGATTTGAGAACCCACACCCACAGTACGTGATGTACCTTGGAATTTTTGTAACTGACCTGACTCACCTTTGTCTTGTGCTTCAAAAGATTTTACGATATTTGTTAGCTCATCAGTTGATTCTTGGCGACCTAATATCACTAAAGCACCACCTTGTTCTGCAATATATTTCATAGCAGAATTAAGTGTCCAGCTGCGATCAGCAACACGATCCGATTGTAAAACATCATTAAAAGTACTTTGTAAATGCACACGAACTAAAGTTGATTCATCTTGTTTTACTTCACCATTAAGTAATACATAATGTAATTGGTTGTCGATCGTATCCTGGTAAGTTACCAGATCAAAGTCACCATATTCAGTTGGTAATTTACATTTAGCAACACGCTCGATTGTCGCTTCATTTAAGTTACGATATTCAATTAAGTCAGCAATAGTACCAATTTTAAGATCGTGTTCTTTAGCAAAGATCTCTAAATCAGAACGTCGTGCCATAGTGCCATCTGCATTAAGTATCTCAACAATAACAGATGATGGCTCACAGCCCGCCAAACGTGCAATATCACAGCCAGCTTCAGTGTGTCCAGCACGTGTTAAAACGCCACCAGCTTGCGCCATAATTGGAAAAATATGACCAGGTTGTACGATATCTTCTGGCACTGCGCCTTTTGCAATGGCAGCTTGTACTGTACGAGCACGATCTGCTGCAGAAATACCTGTTGTTACACCTTTTGATGCTTCAATTGACATTGTAAAGTTTGTAGAGAAAGCTGCGCCATTTTGGCTTACCATTAATGGTAATTTAAGCTGTTCACAACGGTCTTGTGTTAATGTTAAACAAATTAAACCTCGACCATGAGTTGCCATAAAGTTGATTGCATCTGCACTAATATGCTCTGATGCCATGATTAAATCACCTTCATTTTCTCTATCTTCGTCATCCATAAGGATAACCATTTTTCCTAGTCGAATATCTTCTATTATTTCTGCTGCACTGTTTAGATTCATTGGTAACTCGCTACTTCTTATTTGATAAAGCCAGCTTGAGCTAATAGATCAAGCGATACGTTGTCTGGGGCACTTTTGGGTGCATTGTGTTCTGTTTTTGGTGCTAAGATCAATCTTTCTAAATATCTTGCAAGTTGATCAACTTCTAAATTAACCGATGTACCGACTTCAAAATCAGCAATCGTTGTTTGCTCTGCAGTATGTGGCACGATAGTTAACTTAAAACGATTATTTGTTTCTTCATCAGGGGCTGCATTAACGGTTAAACTGATCCCATCAATACATACTGAACCTTTATAAGGAATATACTTTAAAAGCTGACTAGGTGCTGATAACCAATAATCGGTTGCGCGTGCATTTTGTTCCACTGCAACGATTTTTGCAATACCATCAATATGACCTGACACTAAATGACCGCCTAATCTAGAGCTAGGTGTAAGTGCTTTTTCTAAATTTACTTTTTGCCCCATTTTATAATGTGCAAAGCCTGTTAACTCTAATGTTTCTTTTGAAACATCAGCGCTAAATGTATTTTGTTGTAATGAAACAACGGTCAAACATACGCCATTTGTTGCTATGCTATCACCTAACTTTACATCACTAAAATCAAGTGTGTCTGTATAAATAGTAACAGCTAAGTCACCGCCTTTATTTTGTAAGGCAGCAATACGACCCGTTGCTTCAACAATACCTGTAAACATGGTTTTACCTTATTTAGCCGACTTCTTTTTTAGAAGAGGCCGTGATTCGTATATCGTCACCTATCATAGTGACATCAGAAAATTTAAGCTGAGTAACCTGAGACATATTTTTAAATTCAGGTAAGTTAACCAGACCTTTACTGCAATCACCCAATAATTTAGGTGCAATATAAAAAATATATTGATCAACTAAATCTAATTCTGCAAATTTACCTGCTAATGTATGGCCAGCCTCTAAAAAGAGATTATTAATATTGTGAGAAGCCAACAGTGTTAATGCAATATTTAAATCTACTTTTCCATCACATTCAGGCACGAGCATATGAGTTACAAAGTGTGGCCATTGTATAGAATTATCAAGCTTAGTTGTTAAAATAATTACTGGGCTCTCAATTTCAAAAAAAGCTAAACAGGGCGTTAATCTGTTTTGCGAGTCAATTACAATGCGTATTGGCTGTCGTAACTCACTTTCATTTATATCTAACTGAGAAAAATCTGTATTTTTTAATTCTTCATAACGCACATTCATTTTAGCATTATCAACAATCACAGTATCCGCACCCGTTAATATTGCACAACTTTGGGCTCTTAAATTTTGCACATCTTTACGTGCATCAGAGCTGGTGATCCACTTACTTTGACCATTTTTTAAAGCAGTTTTACCATCTAGGCTAGATGCAAGCTTACAAGTAACAAAGGGTTTTTCTGTTTTCATTCTTGTTAAAAAACCTGGGTTAAGTGCTATCGCTTCTTGCTCCATTAAACCATACGCGGTTTCAATACCAGCTTGCTCTAATATTGCCAAGCCTTTTCCACTTACTTGTGGATTAGGATCAACCATAGCTGCTATAACTTTTATAACACCTGCTTTTTTTAAACCTTCAGCACAAGGCGGCGTACGCCCATAATGACTACAAGGCTCTAAAGTGACATAAGCCGTCGCACCTTGAGTTTTGTCACCCGCCATAGCAATGGCGTTGACTTCCGCATGCCCTTGCCCGGCTTTAACATGATAGCCTTCGCCAACAACTTGATTATTTTTAACTAAAACACAACCCACATTTGGGTTAGGTGTAGTGGTATAACGACCTTTTTTTGCCAGTTCAATAGCTCTGGCCATGTAAATATGGTCTTCAGGAGTAAACTGCACTTTTTATCATTCCTAACAAAATCATTGCCACTAAGTGGCATTAAATAAATTTGTGTAGCAAATTTATTCGCCTAAGCGCGCAATTTCTTCACCAAACTCTTTGATATCTTCAAATGAGCGATAAACAGAAGCAAAACGTACATAAGCTACTTTATCTAATTTTTTTAATGAATCCATAATAAATTCACCAACTAAGTGACTTGATATTTCTCTTTCACCTGTGGCTCTTAACCGAGATTTTATTGCATGTACGACATCATCTACTTGTTGTGTACTGACAGGTCTTTTTTCTAGCGCACGATTGAGTCCATTTAATAATTTATCTTCATTAAACGGTTCCCTGCTACCATCTTGCTTTACGACACGTGGCATCACCAATTCAGCAGTTTCAAATGTCGTATAACGTTCATGACAATCATTACATTCGCGACGACGACGTACTTGATGGCCATTACCTACCAAACGAGAGTCAATCACCTTAGTATCTTTTGCTGAACAAAATGGGCAGTACATAATAAAAATTCTCAACTTTGATAATAAATAAAACCCTAGAAACAAATAAGGCCGCTAAAAAGCGGCCTTATAATAACATAGCTATTGCTAATTATGCATAAACCGGAAGTTTTGCACAGATAGCTTTAACTTTTTCTTTTACGTCAGCTTGAACAGTAACATCTTCGATATTATCTAAAACGTCACAGATCCAGCCAGCAAGTTCTTTAGATTCAGCTTCTTTAAAACCGCGACGCGTGATCGCAGGAGAACCGATACGTAAACCTGAAGTAACAAACGGAGAACGTGGATCGTTAGGTACTGAGTTTTTGTTTACAGTAATGTTTGCATTACCTAAAGCAGCATCAGCATCTTTACCTGTGATATCTTTATCAATCAGGTCTAATAAGAATAAGTGGTTTTCAGTTTTACCAGAAACAACTTTGTAGCCACGTTCTTGTAAAACAGCAACCATAGCCTGTGCATTTTTAACAACTTGCGCTTGGTAAGTTTTAAATTCAGGTTGTAAAGCTTCTTTAAAAGCAACCGCTTTAGCAGCGATGATGTGACATAAAGGTCCACCTTGGCCACCAGGGAAAACTGCACTGTTTAATTTTTTGTAGATAGCTTCATCGCCACATGCTGAGATGATTAAACCGCCACGTGGACCAGCTAATGTTTTATGTGTTGTAGTTGTTACAACGTGAGCATGCTCAACTGGATTAGGGTAAACACCTGCAGCAATAAGACCAGCAACGTGAGCCATATCAACGAATAAGTAAGCACCTACTTTATCAGCGATTTCACGGAACTTAGCCCAATCTACGATACCTGAATATGCAGAAAAACCACCGATGATCATTTTTGGCTTATGCTCTAATGCTAATGCTTCAACTTGTGCGTAATCGATTTCGCCAGTTGCTTCATTTAGTCCGTACTGAACAGCATTGTATAATTTACCTGAGAAACTAACGTGAGAACCGTGAGTTAAGTGACCACCGTGAGCAAGGCTCATACCTAAAACAGTATCGCCAGCTTCTAATAAAGCCAAGAAAACAGCTGCATTTGCTTGAGAACCAGCATGTGGTTGTACGTTTGCGTATTCAGAACCAAATAACTCATTAGCACGATCAATTGCTAACTGCTCAACAACATCAACATGCTCACAACCACCGTAGTAACGCTTACCTGGGTAACCTTCAGCATATTTATTAGTTAACTGAGAACCTTGTGCTTCAAGAACACGCGGGCTACAGTAGTTTTCTGATGCGATTAGTTCAATATGCTCTTCTTGACGAGCGGTTTCTTTTTGAATGGCATCGAATAACTCAGAATCGAAGTCAGCTATGTTCATGTTACGTTCTAACATGGTATCTCCTAATAAAAGATAAAGGTGCAAATATGTACGAAGTTTGAGGCGCTATTGTACGCATTTTATATGCGTTTGCCCATAGCAAGTACATATGGATTAAGTGAGTATATTTAAACAGGGATTGAAAAATTTTCACAGTGCTTTTGATATGATGTTTTTTTATCACTTACATAAAAAAAACAAATAAATAACAAACTAACATTTATAAAATTAATGTTTTATTGTTGTTATTGAGATGACTCGCTATTCCCTCTTCATTTTTTGTAAATTAATTTCATAAAACGCTCTGTACAATACGGTAGGTAGTTAATGTATCTAAATATAATCCTGCAAAGGAATTGTTCAGCAATAGTCTCTATGCACACCTCTAACCGGTACTGTTTATTAATAGCTAAATCAGTTATTTTATAAAGTGCAATATATGATACTAAACGTACTTTTCATGCTAAAAACAACAATACCTTTCATTTGCGGCGCACTGTTCAGTGCACCAATTTATTATTATGTATTTGATAATAACTTAGCAGAAACACCAGTTAACAAAATTGAGCGCCAGATAGCGCCTTCTCTCAAAATAGAACAGCCAAGCGAAATGACGCAACCACTAAATAATGCAACTAATGAACAAGCTTTATTAGAGAAAATATCAATGTTGGAACAAAAATTAGCAGATGAACGCGAGACTCATAAAACCGAAATAGCAGAAATAACAGCTGGCGTCATGAGCGAATTAGAAAAACGAGTAAAAGAAATTGAACTTGATGCCCACCAGCAACTAAATGCAATTATGAAAAAGCTTCAAAAACCAAATGATAATCACTTTGCCGAGCAGCATTTAGCACAAAATAGAGATTCTAACTGGGCAGAACAAACAGAAACTCAAATCCAAGATTTTTTTGCTACCCATGACTACCTCGAACATATCACACTAAATAACATTGATTGTCGCCAAACACTTTGTAAAATTAACTACGATATAAGTGATAAATTTGAAACCCCTCATTTATTTGAACACCAACTTAAAAATGCGCCTTGGCATAAAAAATTTGGTAGTAGCCAATCAACGAACTCTCAAGGAAAAGTGATTTTATTTGTCGAAAAACAAAGTAACTCACTTTAACATGCATACATGTTTGCTTAATTACGTCATATTAATCTAAAATATCGACAATATTCATTTTCCTCTAATAAAAAGGTCTTGTAATGCCATTACCAGATAAGTTTATTTTTTCAATGCACCGCGTAAGTAAAGTAGTGCCACCAAAGCGTACTATTTTAAAAGATATTTCTCTGTCATTTTTCCCAGGTGCAAAAATTGGCGTATTAGGTCTAAATGGTGCAGGTAAATCTACCCTTTTACGCATCATGGCGGGTGTTGATAAAGAATTTGAAGGCGATGCAAATGCATTCCCTGATACCAAAATCGGCTACTTACCACAGGAACCTAAGCTTGATGAAAGCAAAACGGTACGTGAAGTTGTTGAAGAAGCTGTTAGTGATGTTAAAAACGCACTAACACGTCTTGATGAAGTTTATAACGAATATGCTGCTGAAGGCGCTGACTTTGATGCTTTAGCAAAAGAGCAAGGTGAATTAGAAGCAATCATTCAAGCTGGCGACGGTCATAATTTAGATAACGCACTAGAGCGTGCTGCTGATGCATTACGTTTACCTGAATGGGATCAAAAAGTATCAGTACTTTCTGGTGGTGAACGTCGTCGTGTTGCGATCTGTCGTTTATTATTAGAAAAACCAGATATGCTACTTCTTGATGAACCAACTAACCACCTTGATGCAGAGTCAGTTGCTTGGTTAGAGAAATTTTTACATGATTATGAAGGTACAGTTGTGGCTATCACCCATGATAGATACTTCCTTGATAATGTAGCAGGTTGGATTTTAGAGCTTGACCGTGGTGAAGGTATTCCATGGGAAGGTAACTACTCTTCTTGGCTTGAACAAAAAGATGCCCGCTTACAACAAGAAGCTAAATCTGAAAAGGCACGTCAAAAATCAATTGCACAAGAACTTGAATGGGTACGCTCAAATCCAAAAGGTCGCCAAGCAAAATCTAAAGCGCGTATGGCTAACTTTACTGAAATGCAACAATCCGATTACCAAAAGCGTAATGAAACTAACGAGCTGTTTATTCCTGCAGGCCCTCGCTTAGGTGATAAAGTACTTGAAGTATCTAACTTGAAAAAGAGCTACGGTGATCGTTTATTAATTGATGATTTAAGCTTTACAGTACCTAAAGGTGCTATCGTTGGTATTATCGGTGCCAATGGTGCAGGTAAATCAACTTTATTCAGAATGCTAAATCAAGATGAGAAAGCTGACTCTGGTGACATCGTAGTAGGTGAAACCGTTCAATTAGCAACTGTAGATCAATTCCGTGATGATTTAGATGGTTCAAAAACAGTTTATGAAGAATTATCAGACGGTCAAGATATCTTAAAAATTGGTAACTTTGAAATACCAAGCCGCGCTTATGTAAGTCGTTTTAACTTTAAAGGTAATGACCAGCAAAAGTTTGTTAAAGATTTATCTGGTGGTGAGCGCAACCGTTTACACTTAGCAAAATTATTGAAAGCCGGCGGTAACTTTATCCTACTGGATGAGCCTACCAATGACTTAGATATCGAAACTTTACGTGCCCTTGAGAATGCAATTTTAGAATTCCCTGGTTGTATCATGTGTATCTCGCATGACCGTTGGTTCTTAGATCGCATCGCAACACATATTCTTGATTACCGTGATGAAGGTCAAATCAACTTCTACGAAGGTAACTACACTGAATATGAAGCTTGGTTCAAGAAAACTTATGGTGCAGAAGCTGCGCAACCTAAGCGTATTAAGTATAAAAAAATAGGCTAAACATTTTTTTATACACAAATTATTTAAAACCCCATTTATGGGGTTTTTTTATATCTAAAAGTGTAAAAACTTTTTTAACATCTACACAGTAAAATTCAGCAATTTAAAATCTAACTGCTAAGCTTTTATTTACGGTCTTTGCTAAACAGGTCTTGAATTGCCTATGAAAATAAAACCCTTTATTTTCTTTGTCATTTTGCTTTCAAGCAATGCCAGTGATGCTGCAATTTATAAATGTGTGGTAAATGGCACTATCATGTTTAGCGAAAGCCCCTGTGGTAATGAATCTGAAGAAATAGACTTAACTCCCCCACCAGTACTCAGGCATAACTCTCATACAAGTTACGGTAGTAGCGTTAAAAATATGGTTGGTTATGTAAAAATTGACGAGCTTAAACGCGACATTCAAATACTTGAAAGACGCATTAAATTTTTAAACCAACAAAAAACTGCTGATTTACTCAATATAGACAAAGAAGTCACCTTAGCACGCCAGCAAAAAATGGATAAGAACCATATCAAAATCGCGAAACAAAAGGCTGTTATGAGTGTTAACAAGCTTTATAAAAATAAAATTTATGCAGCTAAACGTAAAATTAGTAAATTAAAAAAAGAAGTCTCTATTGCTTTAAATCAAAAAGTACAAGCATCTCACACTCAGCAAACAAACAGTAAACCTGATGCTTATATCGATAGAGTAAGTCAAAAACAAAAATATATTCAACAAATCAAACAGGTTGAAAAACAAATTAAATCTTTAGAAAAGCAACTCATTAACCAAGTTAGAAAAGTAAAACAGAAACAAGTTTCTGGTAAATTAAGCGCCACCAGTAAAATGCAACTTAGCGTGGAGTTGGATTTAACTAAAAAAAAATATAGAAATATGATTTCTCAACACAAAACTAAGTTGCGTAATCTTCAAATAAAAAAACTACAAGAAAATTAAAAGGATGAGAGATGGCTACACCTTTTATATTTAAGCCTGCTGTTAAATTGATGAGCAATTTAACTTTTACAGTTAAATTTACCATGATAATTATCATATTTAGCCTTCCTTTAGCTGTTTTAGGCTTTGCTTTAGTTGATGAAGTTCAAAATAATATAAAAACATCAAAAATAGAGCTTAAAGGCTTAGAAGTTGTAAAGTACACATATGAGTTACTCTTCTGGGTAGCTGATTTTAGAGATTACGCCATGTTACAGCGCGTTAATTCCTCCCCTACAATAAAAGTCATTGCAAATGATAAAAAAAACCTTGTTGACCAGTCATTATCTGAATTAAAAAACTTTTTAATTCAAAACCATTTAGACAGTGACAAAATACAAGCCCAAGTAGATAAAATAAATCGACGCTGGCAGGTGTTATCTAACACAACTGCAGGTGTTCAAGGCGGGCCTAATATTCAATTTTTTCATTATGATGAAATAGTGCAAGAAATGGAAATTTTAGTAAGAGCCATAACCTACGACAGTAAGTTAGCCCACGACCCTAATTTAACAAACTTCTTTTTAATAAATATGCTACTAAATGATATTCCTTTATTAAATCGCAATTTGGGAAGATTAAGAGCTTATGGCAGTTATGCACTGAGTATGCCTTCTATTGATTTTCATTCTTACACCTTACTTGACCAAGTTTATGACGATTTGATTCAAGCAACGTCTTTAGCCGAATACAGTATGGCTTTTGTAAAAGATACAGCCTTAGAAGATAACACGGAACTTGCGAGTTATATCGATAATACAATTGATAAAAGCCATGAACTCATGGACTACTTTTATATCAATATAATTGAAGCCGAGGCAGTAAAGGTTAACTGGCAAGAGTTTTTCAGCTACAGCAGTAGCAGCCTGATCACTGTTTATCAGTTCAGTCAAAAAATTATTCCATTAGTGGAAGATAAATTAGAAGAACATATAAAACAGCAAGAGCATAAGCTTCTTTTATTTCTGTCTTTTTCCATATTATTATATTTATTTGTCACTTACTTAGTTGTGGGTGTTTATTATTCTCTGCAAAATACGATTTCTCAGTTTTCATCAAAAGCACAACAACTTGCTGATGGCGACCTCAAGATACAAATTACCTATCAAACCCACGATGAAATGCAGCATGTATTTTCTGCTTTTAATAAAATGGCAAACCAGCTTCGTGAAAATCAAAATAAACTGGTAGAAGCAGAAAAAATGGCCTCTATGGGAAGGCTTATTTCTGGCGTTGCTCATGAAATGAATACCCCTTTAGGTATTGCAATTACATCTAGTTCACATATGAGTTCACAGTTTAAATCTTACCAAGAAAAATACCTAAAAGGTTCAATTACCAAAGAAGATTTTGAGCAAATGATAGCCATGGCAAGTGAGAGTAGCTTACTTATTGATAAAAATTTAAATCGCTGCTCTGGATTAATAGAGACATTCAAACAACTCAACAGCTACCATAAAGTAGATGTTTTAGAAGATATTAACTTCAACTTATTTTGTGAGCAGTTAATTAAAAAAATTCCATCAAACAATAATAACATTTGCTTTGAATTACCGACTAATACTGAGGTTACAATCAAAACAGATCGACAATTATTAGAGTTCATTTTTAATAATATTATAGATAACTGTATTTCTCATGGCCTTAATAACCATACAGGCACTATACATATCAGTATTCAACAAGATGAGAATGACACCTGTATTGAAATTCAAGATAATGGCCGAGGGCTTACTGATGAAGAGACAAAAAATATTTTTGACCCCTTTTATACTACAGCGCGAAATAAAGGAAAAATAGGCTTAGGTATGCATATCGTCTATATCATTGTTACTCAATCTCTTTATGGCACTTTATCTGTGAAAACTAACAAGCAAAATGGCACATCTATTACTTTATGTTTACCTCATTGATTATCTTTTAAAATATGCGTTATAGTGTCAGGTACAAATAATAAAAAGATAATATAGATATATGTTAATTAAAAAATGGAATTTTATTACATCACTTTCAATTCTATTGTGTATATCTTTTAATCCTTTTTCCGCCCATGCCACACCTAAAATATTAGCTGTTACCGAAGATTATCCACCTAACGCCATTGTATTAGGTGATGGTAAATTTGATGGTTTTTTAATTGAGTTAACTAACCTTATTTTCGAACAAGCCCAATTAGACAAACAAATCATTATTATACCTTGGGCAAGAGCCTATAAAACCGCAATAACAACACCCAATACACTTATTTTTGGTATGAGAAAGACAAAAAAAAGAGAAAAGCAATTTAAATGGGCTGGACCTGTATTTAAAAATTCACAAGATCCTTGGAGTAATAAAAAAGACTTTAAAATTGAGTTTTTAGCGTTAAAAGAAAATCAATATGATGTGAAGACACTCAATGATTTAAAGCAATATAATGTAAGTTCAATTAGAAATGATGCCTTAACTGAAATGCTGCTTGATAAATATCACTGGCCTAAAAAGCAAGTTTTGCAAGCCGCTGATTGGGAACAATCAATTCAATTAATGTTGCATGGTAGAGCTGATTTTGTAGCTGGATATCAAGGTTATTTTGAACTTTATTTGCAAAATAATTCAAACTCAAATAAATTAAAAAGCATCTATGAAATCCCCATTCCCAATAAAGATTACGCACTGCATTACGCTTTTAATTTTCAAACAAACGACAGTATCGTACAAAAATTTATCACAGCGAGAGATCTCGTCATGTCAGATGGCCGCTATGACAAACTTTTAAACAAGTGGCAAAACAAGCTTTCGTTATAATACCCAAGCCTCTTCAATATGTGAGTTTCAGGACTTCTAAGCAATTCATGCTCTAGGCGCACCTTTGTGTTAATGGTTACTCCCTTAAAAGAAGATGGAACAACGAGCATGAATTGCTCTGCAGTCCCCGTAGGGTTGGTTTAGAATCGCTTTATGCTGCGTTTTTGATTTTTAAAAAGGGAACAGCATTCTTTGCAATCAATGTCTTGCCTAAAGCGCTTCTAACTCCAACTGAATTCTACATATTGAAGTGGTTTGGGTATAAAACACGCTTACATAAGTAAGCGTGTTTAAAAAGATTACATGTTTTAAATCAAAGATTTTCTTCTGCAAATGAAGCTAAACGACTTCTTACAACGCCATTGAGATTAACCGTTGCACTCCCTTCAAAGTTTTTAAATCGCTCCACTAAATAAGTTAAACCTGAGGTCACTGCAGTTAAATAATTACTATCTATTTGTGCTAAATTACCGGAACAAATTAGTTTGGTGCCTTCACCACAGCGGGTAATAATCGTTTTAAGTTGTGATGCTGTTAAATTTTGACTTTCATCTAAAATCACAATTGCATTTTGAATACTACGTCCTCGCATAAAGTTAATGCTCTTAAACTGAATGTTGGCTTTTTCCATAATGTAATTACGGCTTGAAACAGGGTTTTCATCTCCTTTATGTAATACCTCTAATGAATCAGTGATCGCAGCTAGCCAAGGAGCCATTTTCTCCTCTTCTGTTCCTGGTAAAAAACCAATTGACTCTGCGATTTCAGGCGTATTTCTGGTAACGATGACTTTATCGTACATACCTTGCTCTATTACTAACTCTAAAGCACTAGCCAACGCTAATAATGTTTTACCGCAACCTGCTGGACCAGTTAAAATAACCAACTCTATATCTGGGTCAAGTAACGCTTGTAATGCCATAGACTGATATACATTTTTAGCGCGTATTCCCCATGCCATGCGCGACATTAATCGCTCAACACCTAAATCTAATAGTTTAATATGTTCATCATCAAAGCTTTCAACTCTGGCAGCAAAGTGCCCTGTTTCATCTAATAAGTACTCATTGATAAAAACATCATCAACTAAAGCGCGTGGAATTGTATGATATGTTTCTCTGCCGACTTGCTCACTTTCACACTCTTTAACTTGTTGCCAAAAGTCGCCATCTAAGCGTTTATAACCAGAACTCAGTAAACTAATATCATCTATAAGCTGATCTGTTCGATAATCTTCAACATACTCAAGCCCCGCTCCCTTGGCTTTTAATCGCATATTAATATCTTTGGTTACTAATACAACTTTTTCATTTTGATATTTACCCTGCAGATACACAGCACAATTAATAATGCGATGGTCATTTTCATTACCTGGTAGCCCAGATACGGTATCTTCATATAAGTGATCATTTACTATGGTTAGCTTACCTGCACGCTGATCGTCATCATTGCTGACCTTAGGTAAATCAACACCCGCTAGCATTTGTTCGGGGGTTGCATCTCTTAATACATCATCTAATGCTCGGATCGCGACACGCGCATCTCTGCTTACGTCTTTTTTTCTATCTTTTATATGATCTAATTCTTCTAATACTGTCATTGGAATAATGACGTCATGCTCTTGGAAGGATAAAAAAGCGAGCGGTTCATGTAGTAAAACATTGGTATCAAGTACATACATTTTATGATCAAGTGATAAATTTTTTCCCATAAATGATTTCCTTTTTTTACGCTATAATTTTTATGCTTTCCTCTAAAGTTTAGTCTATTTTTAATGAGTTACTTTTTTATGACAGTAAATTGTTTTTTTTTAGTGAAACTCAGTGCGATTGCAGTTAACATAGCCGCCCTTTTTTATGTAGGATTAGAGTAGATAAATGAATTTTTCCTTAGGTCAGCGTTGGATAAGTGATACAGAATCAGACTTGGGACTTGGAACGATAGTCGCCGTTGAAGGGCGTCATCTTTCTATATTGTTTCCAGCAACAGGCGATAGCCGCGTTTATTCAATGCAAGAAGCACCCATAACACGTGTTGCTTTTAATCTTGGGGATAAAATCCGATCTACTGAAGAATGGGAATTAACAGTTGAATCTGTCACTGATAATAATGGTATTTTAACTTATCACGGCACACGTTGTGATAATGATGAAAAAGCAGAACTTAAAGAAACATTTTTAGATCACTTTATTAAGTTTAATAAACCACAAGACAGATTATTTGCTGGGCAGGTTGACCGTTTTGATAGATACACGCTTAGATACAATACGTGGCAGTATCAGTACCAAAGCCAACAATCTGAATTAAAGGGCTTAATTGGACCTCGCGCAAGCTTGATCCCGCATCAATTATATATAGCTGAAGAAGTTGGTAAACGATTTGCACCACGTGTATTACTGTCTGATGAAGTTGGCTTAGGTAAAACCATTGAAGCTGGCATGATTTTACATCAACAAATTATCAGTGGTTTAGCTTCACGTGTATTAATTGTTGTACCAGAAAACCTACAACATCAGTGGTTAGTTGAAATGCTTCGCCGTTTTAATCTTAAATTTTCTATTTTTGATGATGAACGTTGTACTGAAGCCTATGCAGATTCACCAAATCCATTTGAAACTGAACAACTGATCTTAACTAGCTTAGAGTTTTTAACTAAGAAAAAACGCTGGTTTGAACAGGCTGCTTTAGCTGACTGGGATTTAATGATCGTTGATGAAGCCCATCACCTTATTTGGGATAAAAACAAACCCAGTACTGAATACAAACGCATTGAAGAGTTAAGCCAAGATATTAATGGTTTAATATTATTAACAGCAACACCTGATCAACTTGGTCATGAAAGTCACTTTGCCAGATTAAAACTGCTAGATCCGAGCCGTTTTTATGATTATGAAAAATTTGTAGAAGAAGAAAGTCACTATACCGAAGTTGCCGATGCAGCAAATGAATTATTAACTGATTCAGCATTATCTAATGATTCAAAATCTACATTAGTATCAATGTTAAAAGAAACTAATATTGAAGCTTTATTAAGTGAAGCTGAAAATACCAATGAGACTTATAAAAAATCTGCTCGCAGTGAAATTTTAAATATGCTGTTAGATCGCCATGGCACAGGTCGCATATTATTCAGAAACAGCCGTAGCGGCATTGAAGGATTCCCTGGTCGTACTTTACATCCTTATCCAGTTGCTATGCCAAAGCAATATGCAACTGCTATGTCAGTTATGGGTAATATGGGCGGCGTACAAAAGCCAGAAAAAAATGCATTACGCGCACTTTTCCCAGAAAAAATATTCCAAGAATTTGAAGGCAGTGATGCAAGTTGGACCAAATTTGACCCACGTGTAAACTGGTTAGTTGATAAGCTATTAGAACTTAAACGTGAAAAAGTATTGGTTATTTGTGCCCAAGCACAAACAGCACTGGCTTTAGAGCAAGAATTAAGAGAACGAGAAGCTATTAAAGCAGCGGTATTCCATGAAGGCATGAGCATCTTAGAGCGTGACCGTGCTGCCGTTTACTTCTCTGAAGATGCCCGAGATGCTGCGCAAGTATTATTATGTTCTGAGATTGGTTCTGAAGGTCGTAACTTCCAATTCTCACATAACATTGTACTGTTTGATTTACCTTTAAACCCTGACTTGTTAGAGCAAAGGATTGGTCGACTTGACCGTATAGGTCAGACTCAAGATGTTAAAATTCATGTACCTTATTTTGAAAATACCGCACAAGAAGTATTATTCCGCTGGTATCACGAAGGTCTAAATGCATTTGAGCAAACTTCAACAACAGGTCAGTTACTGTATAAAGAGTTTAGTGAAGAATTATTAGAATTTATTGCAGCTCATAACTGTGATGAAGATGAGTTAGCTCCATTACTTGAACAAGCTGCAAGTAAAAACTTACAACTTAAAAAGAAAATGGAACAAGGCCGAGATCGATTATTAGAGCTACATTCAAGTGGCCAAGGCCGTGCAAAAGAATTGGTTAAAATCATTGAAGAAAAAGATGATGAAACAGATCTTGCGATCTTTATGATCAAAGTATTCGATATCTTTGGTGTTAACCAAGAAGATAAAGGTGAAAACTCGATTATCTTAAAACCAACTGAGCATATGCTAACACCGTCTTTTCCAATGTTAAAAGATGATGGCATGACAGTGACATTTGATAGAGATACCGCTTTAGCACAAGAAGATCTTAATCTTATCAGCTGGGATCATCCTATGGTGCAAGGTTGTATGGATATGATCTGTAATGATGATTTTGGCTCAAGCTCAGTTGCTTTATTAAAGAATAAAAAGCTACCTGCAGGTAACTATTTTGTAGAGCTTATTTTTATTGCTGAAGCCAGTGCACCTAAGTCTTTACAAATGGGTCGCTTTTTACCACCAACGCCTGTTCGTATACTTTTAGATAAAACAGGTAATGATTTAGCCGGTAATGTCAGTTTTGATCAGTTTAACCAACAGTTATCAGCTGTGGGCCGTCAAACGGCAAGTAAACTTGCGGGTGCTTTACAAAGTGCAGTACACCCTTTGATCACCAATGCGACTGGTAAAGCAGAGCTACAGTTAGCTGAACTAAAACAGCAGGCAACCGCAAAAATGCAAGTATCTATGAAAGAAGAGATCGAACGATTAACGGCATTGAAAAAAATCAATCCTAATATTCGTGATGAAGAAATTAACTTCTTTACAAAACAAGCAAGTGATTTAGAAGCATATATAGATAAATCACAACTTAAATTAGATGCTATTCGCTTAATCGTGGTAACACACTAAGCAGTGCGTACACGGAAATTATCCGTGTACAACTAAATTAATTAGTAAGTTGATCCCGTAGTAAGTTAATATTGCATTAACTTACTACTTCCCTCCTATTACATACGAGCTTTGCATGTTATTTAATTACAATCCGCCAACAGATCCGTATCTTGAAATTATCTACCAAGATGATGACTTAGTAGTATTAAACAAACCAAGCGAACTATTAACTGTTCCAGGAAAAGATCCTAAACATGCAGACTCTTTAGAAAAACGTGTTCAACGTGTTTTTCCTACAGCAACGATAGTGCACCGTTTAGATATGGCGACTTCAGGCATATTATGTATGACGTTAAATAAACCAGCTCATAGACATATCAGCCGCCAGTTTCAGCAAAGAGAAACGAAAAAGCGCTATATTGCACGCGTTTGGGGAGCACTAGCACCAGAATCTGGATTAGTTGATTTACCGTTAATTTGTGATTGGCCAAATCGCCCAAAGCAAATGGTCGATTTTGAGCGTGGCAAACCATCACAAACCCTTTGGCAAGTATTATCAACTCAAACCCTTGATTGTGGCAATACTGTAACTCGTGTTGCGTTAACGCCAATAACGGGTCGCTCTCATCAATTAAGAGTGCATATGTTATCTCAAGGGCATGTCATTTTAGGTGATAGACTTTATGCTCACGAAGATGCTTTAAAAGCTGAGCCAAGATTACAACTACATGCTGAGTTTTTATCTGTGCGACATCCAGTAACGGAAGAAATTTTAGAGTTCAATGCACCGAGCCCTTTCTAATTAACCTGTTATATAAGTAATTGAGAATTAAATGAAAAGCATATATAAAATTTACACTTATCTTATAGTCGTTATATGCTTTTTATCTATTAGTGCCTGTCAGAGTATAACAGAAGCGAAGTTAGCCCAGTCATACAAATCTAACGCACCTCTTATCAATTCTTACTGGAAGATGCTTGAAGTCAATAAGCAAACAATTTTAGTCAGTGAAGGGCAAAGAGAAGCATTTATTCAATTGCGTCATAACAATAAAATAAAAGGTTTCACAGGCTGTAACCACATTACTGGTTCTTATAGTGTAAATACCACCTCCTCACAGCAAACACTTAGATTTAATAAAATAAATACCACCGAAAAATTTTGCACTGAGGGCATGGAACTACAGACCAGCATTGCGCCTATGTTGCAAAAAGTTAACTCATATAAAATATCAGGTGATAGCTTATTTTTATATAATAAAAATAACGATGTGATTGCTAAATTAGCTTCTATATATTTTTAGCTTCAAGGTTTTAAATCACAAGCCGATAATAAAATATTACCTTATGACATTTAGGAATACTTTGAAAAGCACTTCTTTTTACATCTTCATTTTGAGTTTATTTTTTATTAGCTGTACTTCTTGGGCGGCTGAATCAGAAGATATTGATGTAAAAGCACCGCCGACGCTTGAAAGTATCTATCAGCAAGATTTATATCATTATTTACAAGGTGACGAGATAAAACAAATACTCGCTGGCGATAGCGAGTTTAGTGCTTTGTATCGTGATCATACTGCCGCCCAAGCTAAAGGGGTTGTATTGTTATTTCCCGATTGGAGCTCACCTGCAAATAATCAACTTGGTCTAGATTACCTTAGAAAAGAGTTAAATGATTATGGTTGGGTATCGTATGCACTCAATGTTCCCGATCAAATTCCTTTAAATACCACTACAGCGCTCACCAATGAAGCTTTATTTCATGCGCCAGATCTACCTGTATTATCTGAAGCCGAACTTTCAACATATAAATTACTGCTTACTAGCCGCATAAAAGCGATTTATCAGCAAGCCTTAGAGCATCCTGGGTTTATTATTATCATAGCCCAAGGTTCAACGTCAGCCATGATAGCTGAATTTTTGGCGACTAAGCCAGAAGAAGAAGTAGATGCGATCATTTTACTAAGTAGCTTTTTACCTGATCCCGCTTTAAATAGAGATTTAAGCAATACGATTGCTAAGGTGATAGCCCCGGTGCTAGATATTTACCATACCCATGATAATAACTGGGTTTTATCCGAGGTTTCCAATAGGAAAAAAGCTAATAGAAAAGCACATAAACTTGATTATCGACAAAGAGAACTATTTGGTAATAACGACTCCTCACTCCAACATGCTCGTTTGCTGAAAGAGGTTTACGGGTTTTTAACTAAGATAGGAATATAAGATACAATTTTTATGGACATAGATTAACGTATCTACACTATAGGCTTGGCTTCAGCTGCGCATCTTTTAATAAATAATCCCAGCCTTTTAATACTCGCCACAAGCATAATTTACTTGTATTTGAAAATTTACTTTTGTCTTGTACGGATCAATCCAAACCGACAGCTCTGTATCTTGCCACGCAGTGGCCTTAATAAACCTGCGCAGCAGAATTATTATTTTAAGTACTCATAAGCAGCTTGAATATCTTGACTTTTTCTTTTAGCTATTTCCATCAAATGTTCAGGTAAACCTTGGGATACTAGTTTATCGGGATGATGCTGTGACATCAGTTTACGGTATGCTTTTTTTATCTCTTTTTCATTTGCAGTATCAGATAAACCTAATACCTCTAAAGCCTGTTTTCGGCCCATTTTATTAGTTTGTGCTTGCTTGTTTGATTTTTGCTGACCTTGTCTAAAGTTAAATTCAGCTTGATAACGCTTTAAAATGAAAATGAAGTGTGTTTTTGAAATACCTAATTGTTTACTTACTTTTTGCAGCAGCGATTTTTCTTCTTCTGATAAGTGTCCATCACTAAATGCCATCTGAATTTGTATTTCTAAAAATAACTGTAATAAATCAAAACGCCCTGCAAAACGTGCCTTAAAATCAGATAATGTATCTTTTAACGGAAACTCAGCATCTTTGCCTGCGACAAAAGCATCTTTTGCTTCTTGCCTACTTTCCCCTGTTAAATCCATTTCATCCATAAAAAGAGAAGCTGCTTTTATATGCACTTCACTTACTCTACCGTTTGATTTTGCGATATGCCCCATTACTGAAAAACAGGTATAAAAAAATAAAGCTTGGCGTTCATGAACATCCTCACCTGAAAATAAGCTTTGAAATCCACCTGCTTTATCAAAATTTTGCTTTAAACTTTTATCAAACATATGGCCAAGATAAAACCCTAATGCAGCTCCTAAAAACTTACCAAATAAAAAGCCAAAAGCTGTTCCTAGTATTTTACCCCACATTGCTTTACCTCTATTTTAACAGTTTTTATATTTATACCCTGTAAAATACAATTTTTTACTAATTTTGCAATCTCATTTATTAGAGAATTTGACCAAATTGTTTTATTATATCTAATTCTCCCTAACCACCTGAGCATTAAGGTTAATAAATGAACAATACTAGGAGCCTTTTGTTGCTCACAGGCTTATGTTTTCCAATGATAAGCCATGCTGAAGATGCTTCTTTGTTGTGTCATTCTCAAAATCAGTTAAATACTTGGTCTCCTTTAAAAAACATCCAATTTGGTAGCATGGACATTAAATCAGATAATGTTGAGCTATTAGGCACTCAAAGTGCTGAATTTTCAGGTGATGTTGATATTAATTCGGCCAAGTTTAATATTAGGGCAACGTCAGCTTTAATTGATAAGCAGCTTGGATTATTTAATGCAACAGGTCCTATTAGCTATCAAGATGTGATTTCAAAAATAAGCAGTACTGGTTTAAATGCCGACTTAAGTAGTTCTCAAATCAACTTATTAGGTGCGCAGTATCAGTTAACACAACAACAAGCTCGTGGTGGCGCAGAACTGCTTTCAATCAATAAAAATGAATTCATCTTAAATAATGGTAGTTTTACAACTTGTCCTGTCGATAATGAGTTCTGGTCAATTGAAGCCGATCAAATAATATTATCTCAAGAAGAGGGTTGGGGTGAAACTTATGGTATGACGCTAAAAGTACTCGATACACCAGTGCTTTATTTACCATATTTTACGTACCCTATTTCAGATAAGAGGCAATCAGGATTTTTAATTCCAAGCTTTGGACCCTCTTCTAAATATGGTTTTGAAATTGAAGCACCTTTCTATTGGAACATTGCAGAAAACGTTGATGCAACAATTACACCTCGCTATATGGCAAACCAAGGTGTGCAATTAAAAACCAAAGTACGTTATCTAACCGAAAAGCACCAAGGCTCTATCGGTATAGAGTATCTTAATGAAGATAAATCTGAACCAGAATTAAATGAGAGATACCTTTTTAATTGGCAGCAAGTTACAAACTTTAACGATGATTGGCGTGCTAGCATAGATGTTACTAATGTAAGTGATGACAACTACTTAACTGATTTAGAGTCTGATTTTGCTAATAAAACAGATACTCAGCTTTATAGAACAGGATTACTGACACATTTCGGTGATATGTGGCAAACAGATATAAAAGTACAAAATTTCGAAGTGCTAGGCGATCATTTAGCCTCTTACTCCGCTATGCCACAAATTACTTTTAATCAAATTCAAGCTTTTAATTGGAACGATATTCAGTTTACGTTAAATGGCGAGCTAAGCCATTTTCAGAATACTGATTTAATGATCACTGAAGCGTCTAGATTACACATAGAGCCAAAAGCACGTTACAATTATCAAGAATTTGGCTGGTCCTTTTTATCTGAGCTAAGTCTCTTACAAACCAATTACCAACAAAATGGTAACTTTGAAGGCACTGATATTGAAAAAAGTGTCAGCCGTACTTTACCTAAACTGAGATTGCATACACAGCTAAACCTAGAAAGAAAAACACCTTGGTTAGTAGAAAATGGCTATCAAGTACTAGAGCCTCAAATTCAGTATTTATACGTACCAAAAAAAGATCAATCTAATATTGGTTTATACGATACAACTAAGTTACAAGATGATTTCTTTGGTTTATTTCGTGATAAACGATTCTCCGGTGTTGACCGCATTGCAGCCGCTAATCAGATTACATTTGGTGCAACAACACGTATTTTTGGAGAAAAAAACAATGAGCTATTCAGTTTAAGTGCTGGGCAGACCTTTTATTTATCTGATTCTGCAAAACCTTCAGAGCAAGAATTAGATGAACAAAAAACGTATAATTCCTTGTTTGCTGGTGAAGCCATGTTACATTGGCATAGAAGATGGTATTTAGGCGCTGGCATTCAATATGATGTTGAAGGCAAAGAGTTAGTTCAATCACATATGACTTTAGATTATAAAGGTGATAATAATCAGCTTATACAATTGAACCATCGCTTTGCAAATGATGTCTCAGATAATAGAATTGAACAAATGGGTGCCTTTACTAGCATTCCAATTGCTGATAATTGGCAGTTTATTGCGAGTTATCAAAGGGACTTAGAGCATAACCGTAGTGTTGAAATTTTATCAGGACTGCAATATGAATCATGTTGTTGGGCAATTCAATTCACAGGCCATAGACAAATAGAAACTGATTTAAATCAATCAGACTCAGAGTTTGGACAACAAGACGCAGTATTTAATTCAGGATTTAGACTGAATTTTGTATTTAAAGGGCTGGGTGGAAAAAGTAACTACGATGCTAAAAAGTTATTACAACAAGGCATTTTTGGTTACCGTCGCCCTTATTTTATAAATAATTAAATCAAGAAATTAAAATGAAGTTAAAAACACTATTAGTAAGTACAGTATTTGGAATAGGTCTCAATTTTGGCCTAAGCAGTAACTTAGTCGCAAAAGAAGTTGAGCTAGATAAAGTCATTGCAATCGTGAATTCTGGCGTGATTTTAGAAAGCGAAGTAAACACTATAATTAATCGAGTCAAGAGCAGAGCTAAAACCGAATCTCAAACACTGCCTTCAGATAAAGCGCTTTATAGCCAAGCTGTCGATCGTTTGATCAATCAATCTTTATTAATGCAAATGGCCGATAGAATGGGCCTTAAAATATCTGATGGTCAATTAGATCAAACATTAATGAGAATGGCACAAGAACAAAATGGTAGCATTGAAGATTTAAGAACAACCATAGAAAATTCAGGCGATAACTACCAAGCTTACCGCGAAGAAATCCGTACAGAGATGACCACACAGCAAGTTTTACGTGGTAATGTTGACCGCCGTGTATACATAAGCCTGCAAGAAATTGATAACCTTCTTAAAATTATGGATAAGCAACAAGGTACTAGCGAAGAATATGATTTAGGTCATATCTTAATTGATATTCCAGCAGACGCATCCGCTGAAGATATTGAAAGCTCAAAAAAACGTGCTGAAAAAGTAATTGAACTTCTTAATAAAGGTGAAGAGTTCAAACGTATTGCAATTGCTTCATCTAGTGGTTCAAGCGCATTAGAAGGCGGACAAATGGGTTGGATGAATATCAATGAAATGCCAACACTTTTTGCTGAAGCTGTAAAAGGAAAGAAAAAAGACAAGATAATAGGCCCGCTAAGATCTGGTGCAGGTTTCCATATTGTTAAGATTCAAGATATTAGAGGTATAGAAGTTGTTGAAACTGTTGAAGTGCGTTCTCGCCATATTTTAATTAAGCCTTCAGTCATTGTTAGTGAAGAAAAAGCGCGTTCTATGCTAGCTGGTTTTGTCACAGATTTACGTGCAGGTACAGCTGACTTTGCCGAACTTGCAAAAGAGCATTCAGAAGATCCAGGCTCAGCACTTAAGGGTGGTGAATATGACTGGACAGATCCAACTATGTGGGTGCCTGCATTTAGAAAGAACGCGTTAGCACTTAAAAAAGATGAGATCAGTGAACCATTTAGATCAAGTCATGGTTGGCACATAATTCAACTACTGGATAAACGCATTGCAGATAAAACAGATCTTGCTAAAAAGAATCGCGCTTCAAAAATGCTTTACAACAAAAAATATAAAGAAGAAAGCTTTGCTTGGCAACGTGAGATCAGAGAGCAAGCATATATAGAATTAGTGGTGGAAGCACAGTAATGACGATTAGAATAGCAATTACGCCAGGCGAACCAGCGGGTATAGGCCCGGATCTGCTAATACAACTTATTCAACATGGCTGGTCTGCCCAGCTAGTTGCTATTGCTGATAAAGAATTACTTAAGCAAAGAGCCCAGCAATTAGGTCTCCCATTAAAACTTATCGAGTTTAATCCCGATCAACCTGCTCAGCCAAATAAAGCAACAGAGCTTTATTACACACAAATTGATATGACAGCACCCGCGATACCAGGTGAATTAAACGAAGCCAATGGCGAGTATGTTTTACATACTCTGCGTCATGCCTCAGAGCAAAATACCAACGGAACTTTTGCTGCAGTTGTTACAGGCCCTGTTCATAAGGGCATAATCAACAAGGCTGGCATCTCATTTAGCGGTCATACAGAGTATTTTGCACAACAAACTAACACATCTGATGTTGTTATGATGTTAGCAACTGAAGGACTAAGAGTTGCGTTAGTGACCACCCATATTCCATTGGCGTATGTATCTAAGGCTGTTACAGCTGAAAGATTAACTAAAGTAACCGAAATTCTGCATCACGATTTACAAGAAAAATTTGGTATCAAACACCCAAGAATTTTAGTCTGTGGTTTAAACCCACACGCTGGAGAAGATGGCCACTTAGGCACAGAAGAACTTGAAACCATCACGCCTACAATTGAAAAATTAAATGATTTAGGCATGAATTTAACAGGCCCGCTTCCTGCAGATACATTATTCCAGGATAAATACCTAAATCAAACTGATGCCGTGCTTGCTATGTATCACGATCAGGGTTTACCTGTGCTAAAATACAAAGGATTTGGTAACTCGGTAAACATTACCTTAGGTTTACCTTTTATTCGCACATCAGTGGATCACGGCACAGCATTAGATTTAGCTGGCACAGGTCAAGCTGATGTTGGAAGTTTTGAATTAGCTATTAGTGAAGCAATTCACTTAGCAACAAAAAATAAAGTAATTATTAATGACAGATAAAGTACATTTAGGCCATAGAGCAAAAAAACGTTTTGGACAAAACTTTTTATATGATGAAGGCATCATTGATAAAATAGTGACTGCAATTGATCCAAAGCCGGAAGATACCTTAGTAGAAATCGGTCCAGGTTTAGGTGCAATTACCGAGCCTGTTACCGCGCTTGCTGGTCATTTGACTGTTGTTGAATTAGATAAAGATCTTGTTAAACGCTTAACATACCACCCAACCTTAGGTGACAAGCTAACAATTCACCAAGGTGATGCACTTACTTTTGACTTTTCTCAACTGGTAAAAGCAGATTGTAAATTCAAAGTATTTGGGAATTTACCTTACAATATTTCTACACCTTTATTGTTTCACTTATTTGAATATGCTCAAAATATTGAACATATGCATTTTATGCTACAAAAAGAAGTTGTTAAACGCATGGCTGCACAGCCAAATTGTAAAGCCTATGGCCGCTTAAGTGTAATGACACAATATTACTGTCATGCAATGCCTGTAATCGAAGTTGGCCCAGAATGTTTTAAACCAGCACCTAAAGTTGATTCAGCAGTAGTAAGGCTAATTCCTAAAAAGCCTGAACAGTTAACAGCCAAAAGCACAAAAATGCTCAATACCGTTTGTTTAGAGGCATTTAACCAACGACGTAAAACAATTCGTAATAGTCTTTCAAACCTATTAACACCTGATCAAATTGAAGCGCTTGGTTTAGATTTAAAAATGCGAGCTGAAAACATTACATTAAATCAGTTTATTGATATAGCAAATTGGCTTTATGATAATAAAGCAAACCTTGATAATTGTAACACGGTATCAAATGACGATTAAAAGTAGCTTAGGCTCACCAATAAAGGTTTCTGTTGAAACCTTTTATATTGAAGCACAATCTGAACCAGAAAAAGAAAAGTATTTATTTGCTTATACTATTACGGTTAAAAACCACAGTTTATGCAGTGCGAAGCTCGTAAGCAGATTTTGGTTAATAACCGATGCGAATGGTAAAGAAGTAGAGGTTGAAGGTGAAGGCGTTGTGGGTGAACAACCGAGTATATCTCCAGGCGAAAGCTACACCTATACGAGCGGTGCGCAATTAGATACACCTGTTGGTACAATGCAAGGGCATTATAAAATGCGAAATGAGTTTGGCACTGAGTTTGATGCACCTATAGATGTCTTCAGATTATCAACCCCTAACATTCTTCATTAAAAAAGCACTCATAATAAATAACCTAATTTAATTTTAGGTTATTTAATCTTCTCTAAAGTATACAAAAAGGTTAAATCTATGGCTGATTATGCAATTGGAGATCTTCAAGGATGTTTTACTGAGTTTAAGTTACTTTTAGAAAAAGTAAACTTTAACCCTAGTAAAGATATCTTATATCTAGTCGGCGACATTGTTGCGAGAGGCCCTGATTCACTCGCTTGCTTAAGGTATTTAAAAAACCTAGGAGACAGTGTAAAAATCACATTGGGAAACCATGACTTACACTTAATCGCCACATATTACTTAAATAAACAACCAAAAAAAAATGACCTATTAGATAGTTTATTTTCTGCATCGGACTTTCCAGAACTCATCTCATTTTTACAAAAACAACCTTTAGCTATTTGGCTGGAGTCTTATCAAACATTAATTTGTCATGCTGGACTTTCACCACATTGGAATATTAAAACCGCACTCACGCAAGCAAACTTAGCAACAAAAAAATACCAAAGTGATGATGCTTTATACTACTTTAAAAATATGTATGGTGAAGGACCTTTAATTTGGTCTGATGAATTATCTGAGGTTGAGTCATTTCGCTATACTGTAAATGCTTTTACTCGAATGCGTTTTTTAACCCCTAATAATGAAATGGACTTTATCCATAAAGACGCACCACACAATACCCCAGAACTACAACCTTGGTTTAAACATCCAAATATACAACGCCTAAAAAATACTAAAATTATATTTGGACACTGGGCGTCTCTTTTAGGTAAAACGGACAATGAAAATATTATTGCATTAGATACTGGATGTGTTTGGGGTAAAGAACTAACCTTATTAGAGTTAGATACAGGTACAATTACGACACAAGCAGCAATTTAGTTCCAATTTTATAAAGTATTCGCTATGTTTTATGTAATTTAGTGTTTATTTTGTAAATATCTGTTAAATTTATTACAAGTAATACTCAACTTATTGAGTTTATAACCGATACTTTGAGTAGAGTATTTCACCTGTTCAATAGGAAATTATATGAACCTAACTGTTAGTCAGCGGATCTGGGGCGGATTCGTCTTTATTACTTTTTTACTTCTATTAATTGGGGGTAACTCGTTAGGGAAAATTTCGAATATAAATAAATCAGCACAACTTGTTAACCAGCTTTCTTTGCCTGCTTTAAGTATCAGCTCTGAACTGCAGGTAGAGTTTGTTATGATGGGTAAAATTAGTTTACAAATTTACCATGCAAAGGAAGAGGCAGAGCTTGATAGATTAAGATCTGAATTTAAAAAAATTGAAGGGAAATTTGACGCATCATATAAAAAACTCATTCAAAGTGTCAGTGATCATCAAGCACTTTCTAATGAAAGCGCTCAAATCAAAAAAACATATACAAGCTTCGCTGAAGATGTGAATACACTCTACCTTAAAAAGAAAGCAGTTATCCAACTGCAAAAAACATTAATAACTCAATTAGAAGAAATCGAAATTAACTCTGACGATGCCAGTACAGTTGTACTTGATATCATTGATGAAACTAATTTAGAGTCTGAAGCGCCTCGCGCATTTCAAGCTGCTAGTAATATGGAGAATAGCTTTTTATCTATTGTCAGTAATAGCACCGATCTTATTTCTGTAAACAATGCTCAAACACTTGAAACGTTAAATAATGAGCAAAAGTTTAGTATCACAGATTTAGAAAGAGGGCTTAGCCTTATTAGCGAGGCTATTGCTAGTAAAGAACCTGACTTACTCTCCGATTTAACTGATTATTTTGAAGTGCTAAAGACTAATATTATTGGTTCAAATGCATTAGTAATGAATAAACAAGCGCATTTAGATGCCTTATCTCAAGCAAGAATAGCCTTAGATCAAGCTGAAAATGAAACTAAAACTGCTATTAAACAATTAGATAAGCTAGTACAAATATCTAGTACTTTGGCTTTTGACTTACAAGCAGAAGTAAATGATAACGTATCTTCTGCTAATTTATGGACCCTGATTGGAATGGCAATTGCTACATTGATTGCAATTTTAGTTGCTTACTTAACAGTTCAACGCATCATTCGTCCATTAGCTGAAGTTAATAATATATTAGAAACTGTCGCTTCAGGTGATATGACTAGAAAACTAGATGATTCAGCCCAAGATGAGTTTGGTGAACTTGCAACAAACTGTAATACCCTAATTGATAACTTAAGAACACTAATACAAGGGATTATATCCCGCTCAACACAACTTGCAGCAGCATCAGAGGAAACATCTACAATAACCACTGAATCTAGCCAGGCAATGCAAGCACAACGCGCTCAGGTTGAACAAGCAGCTACAGCAACAACTGAAATGAGCAGCACATCACAATCAGTTACTCATAGCGCAGAAGAAGCACTTAATGAAATAAAACATGCAGATAACGAAGCTGAACGTGTAAAAGGCATTTCAGCTGAAAACAAAAACACGATTGAAAAACTTGCTAGCGAAGTTGATTCAGCATCAAAAGTTATTAATAAACTGCATCAAGATAGTGCCTCTATTGGTAGTATCTTAGACGTGATTAGAGGTATCGCTGAACAAACAAATCTACTAGCCTTAAATGCAGCAATTGAAGCTGCAAGAGCCGGTGAACAAGGTCGAGGCTTTGCTGTTGTAGCTGATGAAGTAAGGTCTCTTGCGAGTAAAACACAGGAATCAACCCAAGAAATACAAGCTATGATTGAATCATTACAATCAGGAGCAGAAGAAGCTGTATCTGTGATGGCTAAAGGTAAAGAGCAAGCTGTTTCTTGTGTTAATCAAAGTGAGCAGGCAACACAAGCCCTTGAACTTATCACTAAAGCCGTATCTCAAGCTCATGATATGAGTGAGCAGATCTCAACGGCCGCACAAGAGCAACACCATGTCTCTCTTGAGATAAGCGAACGGTTAGAATCTATTGTATCAATCACAGAGCAAGCTTCATCGGGTGCAGAGCAAACTTCAACAGCCAGTCAAGAAGTAGCAAAACTAGCTGAAGAATTAAGATTATCGGTAGATGAGTTTAAAGTTTAAATTTATCAATAAATAAACAGTAAAAAGCCAGATGGAAATTCATCTGGTTTTTTTATATGTACAATCCACTAACCTAGCGTTTACTCCTAGTAGCCTAGTGTCTGCTCCTAATAACCTAGCGTTTACTCCTAGTAGCCGAGTGTCTGCTCCTAATAACCTAGCACATTACTCCT
>NZ_JAHKQC010000018.1:0-79092 GCF_018860845.1 Pseudoalteromonas sp. C2R02
TAATCTTAGTTTAGGTGTAGTTCAAGCGGGAATCCTGCAACCTAAAAACAATAACTTAGCGCTATATGTAGCCTGTCAGGGTAAAAAATTTCTCCTTAATCTTAGTTTAGGTGTAGTTCAAACGGGAAGCCTGCAACCTAGAATCAATAACTTAGCGCTATATGTAGCCTGTCAGGGTAAAAAATTTCTCCTTAATCTTAGTTTAGGTGTAGCCTAAGCGGGAATCCTGCAACCTACAATCAATAACTTAGCGCTATATGTAGCCTATCAGGGTAAAAAATTTCTCCTTAATCTTAGTTTAGGTGTAGCCTAAGCGGGTAGCCTGCAACCTAAAATCAATAACTTAGCGCATGATGTAGTGTGAAAGGGTAAAAAATTTCTCCTTAAAATGTTGAGAATGTAAAATCGTAACGCTCTATCTTTCCTCTAACTCCTTTTTTTTCAAATGCCTTTAGACCTTTTATTTGTGTCGAAACTTTAGATATTTCATTTACAGCCTTATCGACTACGTTCAGCCTTAATAATGAGTTGTTCTTTTGGTAGCTTTTAGGTACTCCCCAATTGTTAACAATATCTTCATGCTTGATTGTATATATACCTGTGTTTCTAAATCTACATAAGTTTTCATATAAGCACATCGCATATTCATTTTTCAATTTAAACAGCTCATCTTCTTGGAGTAATGAATAGCTAAGATCATGAGCCATAGGCTCTATATATTTTCGCAATTCAGAATTGATACCGACAGTATAGTCACCTCTTTTTCTATAGTGCTTAATTATAGAGAGCCAAGGAATGCTAACATCAACTATATCGTTAGGAACTTCTTTATCATCAGTAAATGTTACGCTACTACCTTTGTTGAATTCCTTAATTCCATTCCGTATATCTTCACGCGCCTCATGCAATGACAAATCAAAAAGATCTGAATACTGTCTTGGACATATTTTAAAGCGTCCACCATCAGGCCAGCTTTGTTGATAAGTATCTCTTAAACAAATATAAAAAATTCGCCTTTGACTTCTGTTAAGGTTTTTCTTAGCGCTCGTTAATATATTAGCTTGCGCTATAACATCCTGATACTTAGTAGCTTTACTGTCCATTTAATATCAACTCACATGTAAAGGGGTAAAAAAAACAAGGTGAATCGTACTGTATTTTTTAGGGGTGTTCAATCTTTTTGTGAGGGAGATTTTTTTTACCCTTGAGGGAGAAATTTTTTACCCTTTAACGCTCTAAGGGAGATTTTTTTTACCCTTGAGGGAGGAATTTTTTACCCTTTCGGCTCTGTGGGGTAGTAGTTTAAAGGGATTAAGAGGTTCTACAAGGGTTCTAACAATTCTTGTTTATAAGGATCTTTATAATTGAACAATATATTTTTTGTGGATAACTGGCCTATAAATGAAGTATAGACCAGTAATTTTGATGTGATTATTGAGTGATTAAACTTTCCATAAATTCATCAATAACGTAAGCCCCTTGATCATTACTATCTGTTATTGGCTGGTGGTCATTACCAATCAACAAACCATGCTCAGTTAGCATTTCTGTAGAATAAGCCCAAGCTGCTGTGATTGTGTGAATATCTAGATCATAATTTAACTTTGAGAATAAGGGTAAATCTATATTCTCATCTGTTAATTGATAATCTAAATCTATTAATAACTTTTTAATAGGCCACCACCAAGCACCAAACAAACGATAACGGATAGGTTCTTTTTTAAGAAGTGTTACCAAATTATCTAAATACTGCTTAACCAATAATTCAGGCGTTAGGCTTTCATCATCTGCCAGCGCTTCATTAATCGCAATTTGTAAATCTTTTATTTCAGGTTTCATATTCATATCCATTATGCCGCTAATTTATCTTGATTGATTTGCTTGCTGATAGAGTCCGTATTGATATTCATTGCTTCACATGCATTCACAATTGATTGTAAACGACTATGCATAATCGGTAAGTCAGATTTAAAATCAGTATTGCCTTTAAGCGTTAAAGTAGACATATCAATATAGAGTTTAAAGCCTTTGTTGCGACCTCTCGCAGTTTTAAATCCTTTAACCGCTTTAGGATCGACTAAATTAATATAAAGATAAGGCTTCTTATCCCACAAATCAGCGCTAGTGACTGCTGACGTTAATAACTCCAATCTAGATTCAATAACATCAGGAGTAAGCTCAGTGTCATCTGAGAAGGGCTTAGAGGCGGCTTCTTGCTGCTCTTTTGCATCTTGTTCAGCTTTCAATTGCGCTTCACGCTCATTTTTAAGCTTTTCAGCTGCTAGTTTTTCTTCAGCTTGACGCTGTAGCACTGCTTTTTGTTCAATAATTAAATCAGCAATGCGTTTTGATTCCGTGATGGATGCTTTTCTAAACTGCATTGTATTATCAAATTCAGTCGGAAATGCTTTCACAAACAATACCATCACATCAGCTGAAACATGACTGTTATCGACTATACCGCGCCAATTCTTACGAATTGGTTCAGCTGCCAACTCTTGATATTTATCACTTTCTAAAAATACTTTAGATGCATTGGCTAACCATTCAATGATCTGATTGTCAGTTGCAACATTACCAGTCGCTTCAACGGCTTCACGCCAATCTTTACCGAACAATACTTCTGCCATATCTTGATCTGATTCATTGCGACTTGCGTTGTCTCGCAACTTAACAAGCATAGTTTGCGCAAATGCTTTTTTAGTATTTGCATTGTTTGGATCTGGAAAAACTAAATTATCATAATTATCTAAAGAAGAATTTTGAACAAATTCAATTTCTCGACCATTCCATACTGAAGCAATGCCGAAATAATTAGGATAGTAATTATCTTTATTTACGTATTTTTTAAATACATCTTCATTAATCAAGCTTGATGCAGCTACAGTTCTAGGTTTTTGCTTCTCTGACCAAAACTCTTTTAATTCAATCTCTGAAGCGGTGTATTTAGTTTCAATCCAGTCTACCGCATCTTTTAGTGTAACTGTCGTTACACTGCCTTTTTTCAGTCCGTTTCTTGAGCCTGTAATGTGTATCACAGTTGCAGATAACGTGCTTTCTTCAGCGTTAAATGAGTTGATTTCATAGATTGTAAAAGTTTTATAACCATAACTTTCTTTTGAATGCTCATACATGCCGCCAACTTGATACGCTTTGCCAGTTGCACTATCAAAACCAACACTACTTACGTTATCTAACACACTAGGTTTAACGCTTAAATAACCTTCTTTTATTGCGTGTTCAATCGTTGGTCTAAGCTCTTTTATTTTCGCTTTTTGCTTAGGTGTTTTATTTGGACGTTTAGAGAGTTTGATATAAGTATGTAATGCTATGCCCGATCTTATTTTATTATTTTCTAATGCCTTTTGTTCAGCTGCTTTTTTAGCATCTGCCATACGTGCTTTTAGCTCTTCAGGATTTTTAGATAATAACAATCTGGCTTGTGCAATATCATCACTTTGATCGTTCGCTTGCTCTGAAGATGTGCCGTTAAAAATTTCTTCTTGCCATGCAGCTTTGGAATTTAACGCGCGTAATCTAAATTCATCAAATGAACCTTCAGCCAAATAATGATTAATGTTTACTTGCTTTTGTTTTCCACCGATTCTAATAACACGACCATCACGCTGTTTAATACTGGCTGGTGTCCAAGGTAGCGTTAAATGATGCAATCGAGTAGAACCATGCTGTAAGTTAATTCCGACTTCAGCTTTTTTATTACAGATTAATATGCGGTAACTGCCTGTATTATATTTATCTGCAATATCTTCAAGTGCCGCCATTTCTTTGTCTAAATCACTATTAGATTTGCCCTTGCTGACTGTATCACCATTTATGATGCCTATTTCTGTATCAGGAATGTTTAACGTGTTAGCAATTAAGCGTTTAATCTTTTGATGTTGGCGTTTCTCTTCGCTGAAAATTACTTGCTTACCACCCGCTTCATAATCTTTTTTAAGTTCAGCTAATAATTTTGCATATTTAGGTGTGACAGGGTGCATCACTTTAGTTTTATCAATATCAAATTCTTTAAGACGTTTTGTTACTTCATCTTCAAATTCTTCATTAACAACTAAAACCGCTTTACCATCTTCAATAGATACATTAGCTTCATTTTCAACATCTACTTTTTCTTTTTCACCATCTTTCATAACAGTGATAGTTTTAGTTGGCGGTAAGTCACTTGCTAATTGAGATAGTTTTTCATGATCCGACTTAGGCAATATGTATGTAATGCGTTTATAAAATAAATCAACATCTGATACAACACGATCCATATCTCTAATAATACTAAAAATAAAATCAGTCGGATTACCTTCTTCATCTTCAGCATCTAGCAAGTTATCAGCGCGTTCTCTTAATTCTTCATAAAGTGCTTCTTGTTCTTCATTAAGTGGTATTTTATGGTGTTCGTTTACTTTATCTGGAATAACAACATCTGCTTTTACATCTTTGGCTTCTTTGGCTATAACCCATCTGTGAAATAAACCACGTAACGCATCAAGGTTTTTAAAGCCTACAAGTCCTTCAACATCTTCAATTGCACCTGATAATTTTTGACGTTGCACAATTTCTGTTTTGCCAAAAATACGAATAAAGTCATCAACATTATGAATACCGTACTGCTCCCACTCTTCAGGAGACAATACAAGTGACAACATATTAAACACATCAGTAGGACTGTTTACCGTTGGGGTGGCTGTTAATAAATGAACACCTTTACCGCCATTTTTAGCACGTAAATAATTAGATTTAATGGCAAGGTCGGTTGCAGATTTAGCAACGCCTGAAGTCGGTAAAAATGCTAAACGTGACGCTTCACGGCCTGCTTTAAATGAATTTCTAAAGTTATGACCTTCATCAACAATAAGCTTATCAAAACCCATATCCTCCCAAAACGGATATTGATTAGATTTTGTAGTTTGATTGGCGCTGTATTTTTCTTGGAATCGAGCTTGTTTTTTAGCTTGCTTATAGCTACCACGTTCTAATGAAACGCCAGCACCAACAACGGCATTAACGCCTTGTGCATCTGATAGCATTTCTCTTGATACCATATCATCAACAAACTTTTCTTTGCTTTGAGGGCGCATAGGTATTTTTGCTAGTTGCTCTTTTGTCATAACAACAATTTCATAGTTCTCATGCGGCAATGTAGCCATACGTGCAGCAACCGCTTTGCCGTTTAGTTCTTTTACTTGATCGCGATACTCTAACTCGCCAGTGTGTTCATTCTTTTTATGGTTGCCATCTTTATCTAACCAAGGGTCGCGTATTACTTCACCTGACTTTTTATCTTTAACAACTTCAAGGCCGATAAAATACACTCTACGTTGATCACCAAAGAATTGTTTAACTTCATGATACCAGTTTGTCAGTGTTGATTTAGGTACTGAGTAACAGACTTTAGTACAGCGCCCCATTTGCAGATCGTAAGCAGCGAGGCCATTTGCAGTATGAGACTTACCCATACCCGTTCCAAAACCTAATATACCGCGACCATCTTCAGACATTTGGCGGATACCAGAGTTTTGAAAGCCCATATTTTTAACAAGGCCAGATACTTTTGTAAGTTTTAAATCTGCTTCACTGTGCGCAAAAGGAATAAAGCCATTAAATGCAATGTTGTAATCTTCAGAAATTAAATCAATATCATCATGTTGACGTATCCAGATCGCAAACTCTTTATCTAAGTTGGCTATTTGTTTTTTATATTCAATAGCGCCACCGTTTGCACCACCACGTACAGGCTGACCGTTTAAGTAATTGGTGATCTGTTTTTCAAATCGGCTTGGCTCTTGATACCATGAACCAGAATTAAACTCGCCACTTTTACCCGCAATTTCATCATCATGTTTTAAGTCATGGCCTTTACTTTTTAGGAACTCGATCACATATTTGCGGTTAGTCCATTTTGAACTCATGCTAATAGTCATATCATCAACAGAGGTCACTTTACGCTTAGATTGAATGATAGCCACTTGCTCAATGTACTTTGCTTTAATGGCTTCATCTTCTTCAAGTGAAATTGACATTGTTAATTCGCCAATTCTGCGCCTTACATCGCCTGACGTAAATCGATCCATAGGCCATAAAGTGCCATCTGTAGCTAATGCGATATTGCTGTCTTTTAATATTTCGTGTAACGCTGGTGGCACACCATCAAAGTGTTCATTGAATTGCTCAATTGAGACTGGTTGCACACCTTCTTCACCAAATAAAAATTCAACAACGCCTTTTGCTGTACTCATATCAAAATGTTTGGCTTCACCTTTTGATTTTCCTGATAACAAATCTGATAACTTGCCGTTTTTATCAGTAGAACGAACAAAGTTATTAAGTGTTTTAGCGTGTTTGTGATTAACTGAGGTTAGGCTATTGTCATTAGTTGCGATACCGTAGCGGTCTTTTTCTGCTTCAACTAATGCGGCTATTTGTTCGCGTTTTTGGTTGTAGTTATATTGATCTTTATTTTCGAGTAAATCTTCAACCATACTACCGATTAACATACCGCGATAAACTTGCTCTTGCATATTTACAGGGTAGGTATTTGCAAGCTCTATTGCTGCTGATACGTGAGAAGTCATCATATCGCGACTAAGCGTATTTTTTACATTGTTTGCATGAGTAAAGCTTAATGATAAAGCTTGTTCTTCACTTGATAATACTTGCTTTAACTCTTCAACTGTATCTGTACCAAAGCGATTAGAGTCAAGCTTACCATCTATAATACGAAACTCTTTTAACTGCCATTTGCCATCTTCTAACGTGTACCAGCGATCATTCATTAGGCGCGTATCACCTTCAGCATAATTGACTGTTTGCGTTTCTACTGTATTTAATAACGTGTAATCAATACGGCTATCAAACTTATGAGAGAGTTTGTTTTTAATGGCTTCATTTGATAATTGATTGTTTTTAACAACTAAGCGTTTAAATTGTCCTTCACCTTCAGTTGATTGATCACCAAAAACAAAGCGCTTACCCTCTTTGTCGAACCACTTGCCTTTTAGCCATGTATTCCAAAGGACGTTAGATTTTATTAATGTGTCTTTATCTGCATTGGCTATTTTTTCAAATACGTCATCACTGTGTTTTTTAAGTAAAATAATATCAGTAACAGTATCAGTGCCATTATTAGCAAACGTACCTGATGGCAATCTATGCGCGCCTAAAAATTCAGCTTTTAAACTAATGCTTTCACGCCATTTTGACCAAGCAGGTCTTGATACTATTTGAGTTGGTACAACAAAAGCCATAAGGCCACCAGCTTTTGTTTTATCAATTGCACGACTTAAAAAGTATTGTTCAATGTTTTTTACTTTTGCATATTCAGGATCTAAAGCTGCAAATTTACCGCGCGTATCACCAAAAGGCACATTGCCGACAAAACTATCAAAATGACCATCTGATACGTTAGTAGCCAGCGTTTCAAAAGGCTGATTTAAAATAGAATCTTCAGGATGCAAAATAGAATTAATGGTACTTGATGTTTTATCTATTTCTGATCCTGTTATCACTGTGCCTGATGGTTTAGTGCCATTAAATACGCCAGCTCCGCAACTAGGCTCACATACATTGCCATTTTCAAAACCATTGGCTTTAAGTGCATTCCACGTACCTTCAGCAATGTATTGCGGTGTGTAGTATTCATTAATAGATGAACCTATGCCGCCAAGTCCTGTATAAGCACGTAAAGCAATTAAATCATCCTGTGTTAATGACTCGCCATTTTCATGACGTTGCAGTATTTCTTTTGCTGTTTCATTGGCATTTTCGCGAGTGCGTTTAATGCTGACGTTTTTTATTTTATCGACACCAAAATTAGCGTTTAAATTCTTGCTGGTGGTGTGGTTTTTAGGTGTAACTAGGCCGAATGCGAGATCGAAAATATTAAATACTGCTATTGCAGTTTTAGCACCTTCAATCTCACTAATTATATGTGTACTCATAATTATCTCTGTTAGTAAAATTACATACTAACAAAAATACTAAAAACACAAATTAAATTAGAAAGAATCAAAAAAACAGCGGGCGCTCTGTGCGCCCATTGGAATGTTTGTTCGTGTGTCTAGTTTCTTTACATGTAAAGTTTTTTTACGCACTAAGCTAAATTGGAAAGCGCACAAAATAGGCAGTTTTGCTCGGCAATTCATAAATTGAGGGTTTGTCAAAAAAAGTAAATGCTGTATTTTAAGAAGCAAAATAACTAATTATGCTCGGACAAACCATAAGAGAATAGATCACGTTTTAAGTTGAGGGTAAAATATAGTCAAACTTCTAACTTATAAGATTTTTATGGAAAAACTATTACCTGTTTATATCTCATTTGCAGCACTTGTTGTGTCTTTATTTGTTGCTTCAATACAGTTTATGCAATGGAGGGCTCAAAAAACTGGTGCAAAACTTTATGTTGAACCAAGACGAAATGATGGTAATCCAAGAGTTATAAGTATCTTGATTGATATTCACGCTTTGCAAAGTCCAATTCCTGTTCAAGCTATTTATATAGCAGCATATAAAAGTAGATGGCATTATCTTTTTAAAAGTGCCCCTGTTGACGTACTGACCATTGATGGGTGGGAAAAGATGTTTCCGCAACAAGTTGATCTAGGAAAAGCATGGGATGGATTATTTCCTATTACAGATAAAATAAGGGCGTTAGCTGCAAGTCATAGCTATGTTCGCGTGATGGTCAGACATGGTGGTTTAGGTAGGATCATAAGCAAGCCAATTACTAAATATCTTAAATCATAAGCCGTACAAAATACCCCAAAGTGATGCATTAAATTTAAAAACCCAGCTTAAAAACTGGGTTTTTTAGTATTTATTACTAAAATATTATCTATTGATGAATCAAAATGTATACATAATGCTCGCTTATGGATAATGACTTTATTGCACCCGAAATGCGTCTTTTTAGTCCTAAAGGTGATCGGCTATATTTAACAGCTAACGAACGAGCCCGTTTTTTAGAAGCTGCACATCAAGAAAAACCAAACTACCGAATGTTTTGTCATGTATTACATTACACAGGATGCCGACCAAGTGAAGCGCTAGAGCTAGATTTTAGCCGTATCGCTGTTAATGATCGTGAAATCACTTTTAGAACACTGAAAAAACGAAAGTATGATCAACAAGGTAGAATCAAACAGCAGCAATATCGCGCTGTACCAGTACCAAAAGAGCTAATAGAACACTTAGATTTAGTCTTTGGTGTGCGGGGAATTCAAGAAAAAGGCAAAGATATAAATAATAAACTTTGGACTGTTAGCAGACCTGCGGCATATCGTATAGTTAAACGTGTTATGAAAAATGCAAACATTGAGGGTAAACAAGCTACAGGGAAAGGTTTAAGACATGGTTTTGGTGTTGCAATGGTAACAGCTAAAAAGCCTTTACCTGTTCACATTCTTAGTAGGTTAATGGGTCATGCAACAAGTAAAATTACAGAAATTTATCTGCAAGTTACAGGTGAAGAACATCGTCAATTAGTAGAAAGCGCGTGGGAGGATAACGACTAACGCCCTTTGTAAAACTCGGCTAGAGAAACATCATCAAGCCCAAGCTTATCAACAAGTAAGCCCACAAATTCAGCAGAAAAATTACCTCTATTAACCTGATTATTTAACGTGATCGACTCATTCCCTACCGGTTCACGATCGTGAATCAGTTTAAAAAATGGTTTAGCGCCTCCGGCATCATCCCTTATTTTCTGAATGTATGCCCTAGCGTTATCTGCATAGTGCTTATGTTCTGTAGGCTTTTTAGGCAATTTATTTACTTCCATTATTTGACTCGCACACTATAAAAAAAATAGACCGTTAAATCAATTTTGATTTATTCAGCGTAAAATATTTAAATCAACTTTGATTTTAGTAGATACATAGTAAATCAACTTTGATTTAAAATAAAGCTTTACATTAAATCAACTTTGATTTAAATTTAACCTAAGAAATAAATCAACTTTGATTTAAGTGTTTGAGGTTTTTATGTTTTGTGTTTATGGCGTTAGTTATAAAAATTGCGAAAAGAAAGCTAGAAAAATGGTTGATGCGCTGAGAGGTGATGAGCAGCCGAAAACAGCTGATGAATATCAAGAAAAGCTTGTTGAATTTACAAAGGAAGTTTACAAAAAAGCAAAACCTAGCTCTGTAAGCGGTGAATTATCAACACCAAGTTTAGCAACTGATTATATTGAATTAGCTAAAAAATCAGGTGGCTTCAAAATGCTAACGCCAATGCGAAAAACACATAGAACTGATGCAAAAGGCAATATAAAAACAAGTAAAGCAACTAAAAAACCATTGTGGGATTGGGTTTTATTAGAAGCTAACTATAAATCAGAACCAAAACATACCGCTTAAAGTGGTCAGAATATGGGAGTAACAACGGAAATGGCACAAATCAAAATAGAACAAATTCCTTTAATGGCTGTTGTCTGCGAAGAAATATGCAATCAACAAGGCGGTAATGTACCCGCAGAACCAAAGCTTATGAATGCTTGCATTGAAGCTGCTAATTTAGTCAAAGAAAAACTTGATGGTTTTGAATATCAACCAATCGCAGACGATACAAAACAAGATAGTGAAATCGGTATGTTTAGTGTTATAGCGGGCAAGTATGACGATCAACAAATGAATTGTAAGTATAGCGATGAATTTGAAACTTTAGATGAAGCAATAGAGGCTTATGGCGAGGTAGATTCTTATCCTTGGGCTTACATTCAATATAAAAATAGAACATTAGAACTTTGGGCTAAAGGCAATAACCCGAGCGTTTAGGTTATCAGAATATGGGATAAGGAAACATGGCTAAGGGTCTGATTATACGTAAAGAGTGGTTAGGTAAGATATTTAACCACGGTAAGCACTGGGAAATGCGATCAACTCAGACCAAAGCTAGAGGACTTATTAAGTTAATTGAATCTGGAAGTGGCTTAGTTGTTGGTGAATGTGTGATTACTGGATGCCATAAAGTATCAGAAGATTTAGCCAAGAAAAGCTTTGAATGTCATCAAGTAGAAGATATTACTTTATTAAAAAAATGGTGTTATGCATGGAGGTTATGCGACATCAAAAAATACAAAAAGCCTATCCCATATAAGCACCCAAGAGGTGCAGTTATTTGGGTGAATCTTTAAATCTAAAACTACGGGCTAACCGCCCAAAATATGGGAGTAACAACGGTATGAAATGGACAGAATCAACAGTAACAAAGTTATTAATCACAGATGCACCAAAATTAGACCCTGTGACTGTTTATCTTGAAAATTACAATCTAGGGCAAGGAAAGCTGACTATTGAAGTGTTTGGTGAGTCTTGGTCAGCATCTTGGGGTGCTATGGGTTCACGTAACTTAGAACAGTTTGTTTTAGATTGTGATAATCATTATTTATCAAAAAACTTAGCTACTTTATCTGCTTTAAGTGAAGAAGATTACGAGGGGTTTGTAGATAACATCCGTAGCAATATTGTCGAGTGGCGTAGAAATGGCGATTATGAAAAAAGTGAAGCTAGGGAGCTTTGGGAGCTAACAAAAGAAATTGAACCCGAAAAAGAGTATTTTCATAGTGAATCAAATCATGACCTTTTATATAAACTTGGTGGTTGCGAGTGGTATCACTATATACCTTCAAAAGATTCGAGCGTTGGTATCTATCTTGACCGCATTTTAGATGCTGTTAAATCATGCTTAAAAGAACGTGAAACCAAAAAAGCAGCCTAATTAGGTTATCAAAATATAGGGGTAAGTACGGTATGAGCAGCATTGTTAATGTAAATGGCAATAGATTTGAAGAAAGAAACGGAAAATTATTTTTAAATGGTAAGGAAATTATTGATAACAAAATAACGCAAATTTCAGTTGAAAGGGAAGTAGGTTTTTTCTGTTTGGGGTTTGCTGTTTGCGCTCTAATTGCTGTCATTATTAATAATTTTTAAAGCATAAGGAGCTGTAATGAGTTTATGGCTAGTTCTACTTTGTTTATACATTTATGTAGCGGGAATGTTTACCGAGTACACGCATAATCACACATGCAAAGTGTTGTACTCAATATTGTTAAGTGCGGTTTGGCCTCTTTATATATTCATAGGACTAAAAAGTAATAAACATGGCGTACCCAAATATTATAAAAATAGGAATTAGATCAAATGGAAAAAGAATTAGCAAACGATGTTGCAGAGTATTTAGTGCAGCGCCATATATGCGAACAAAAATTAATAGGTAAAAACGCATCTATAGCGGTTATGGAATTTACTAAAGCCGATAGGATTATTGCTGATGCTATTTTGCAAGCGAGAGGCGTTTTATCCGCGATAAGTTGTGCTGTTGATGTGGGTATTGAAGCAGGACAAGACAAAAAACCGAGCAAAATATAAGGGTGAGTACGGTATGAGCAAAAATACAATGCCGATAGTTGATGCTATCAGAATTTTAAACGCAGAAAAGCACGAGTTTAACGGCTCTTTTAAAGCTAACTGTTGCGGCTCAATGATCACCAAAGGCAATGCGTTTTATTCATTAATGGCTGGCGGTGATAGTAGCGAAGTTAATGACGAGTGCTGTACTCGATGTTTGAAGAAACAAGCTTATTTTGAATATCACCAATATGATGACTTTGACCCATCTGCTTACTTAAACGCAGAAAATTAATATAAGGATATTTCAATGACACAAGATGAATTTAACACTATGCAACATCATGCAAATACTTTTGTTATGTATCAAGGTAAACAGCATTACGTTATTTCTGTTGATTTTAGAGAGCAGCTATTCGGATTAGTAGAAGAAAAAGAGGCTATTCCTAAAGATGAATGGTTATGGGTTCGTTGTGAAAATGTCACATTAATTAACCCAAATGAAAAAACAATCAACTAAAACCGAGCAAAATATAAGGGTAAGTACGGCAATGGATGAAAGAGTTTTAAGTGTTTTAGAAGATTTGCACAGCGCGAATTTAGAATCAGTTGGTAAAGTGGGCGAGTTGTCAGCGTTAATACCAAAAATCCATAATAACGCTAATTATGCTGATGACTACACATCCATTTTAGAGTCATTGGCTAACATTAAAAGTTGCTATTTAAGAATGAAACAAACTACTGAAATAGAAATCAAAGCGAGCAAAATATAAGGGAGAAATCGCATGTTAAAAAAAGATATAGATGATATTAAACATTACATTAAACGAAAGTTTGAAGCTGCTGGTGGTTGTGAACTGGTAGAGAAAAGCGGAGAGGTTATATTAACCTTAAACTCAACTAATAAAGAGCATTTGCAAGTAGCTATCACAACGAACAAATCAAGTTATCCACATCAGTAAATCCAGCCTTTAAATTACCACTTCTAGTATGTCACTGTTATTTTTAACGGAAAAAAAATTACAGTGATATACTAACAAATAAATGAATTAACATATTTATCAACAGCTTTATGGTGATCAATAATGGAAGAAAAAAAAGGCTTAATGTCGTTATTGCGCCAAGCTTTCACAGGCTTTAATCCCGC
Organism: Pseudoalteromonas sp. C2R02; assembly: GCF_018860845.1. Lineage (NCBI taxonomy): Bacteria > Pseudomonadati > Pseudomonadota > Gammaproteobacteria > Alteromonadales > Pseudoalteromonadaceae > Pseudoalteromonas > Pseudoalteromonas sp. C2R02. The sequence goes on from NZ_JAHKQC010000018.1 coordinate 13,507, forward strand.
TGACAATAATAACAATTCTGGTGCATTTGAAAATCAAGCAAGTGGCGGTCATGGTCACATACCATCACATTTAGTCAATCCAACTGATTCAGTTGGTGATGGTGATATATTAAAAACACCTAAAAACCCTGAAGATCGTGCCAGTCGGTATGCTTTATATGATGTATTAGCAAAAGATGCCTCTATTGCAGCCGCATTAGATATACACACCGCTAATGCACTAAGCACTCGCCCTGTTACTGGTGAGATATTGATGATCGAAGCGGCAAATTCAAAAGATAAAAGCTTTGTTGATGAGCTTAGAAATGACTTGCAAGAAACCTTTAATAATAAAGCAGTTGAAATAGCAAATATCATGGCGATTTATGGCTGTAACTTTGCTAAACCACACTTTACACCTAATGTCGGCCTTACCTCATTAGAGCATGATTTTTTTACCTTGCCGCATTCTTTTAAAGAATACGTTCGCGGTGGTGAAGTCGCTGGTTATACATCTGAACACATGGAGTTACCTAAAAGCGGTAGTATGATTAAGTTAATTCAACCTTGGGAATTAACCGCATTTAAAATTCCATACTGGCAACCAGATATTTGCAATAAACCACTTCATGCAGATCGTCACGGTAAATTTACTCTGATGAGCGATCCTAAAGGTCGCACTCCAATAGAGACGCAAAACTATGGTACAAGCTTTTTAGCTAACTCATATCAGCCCTATGCTGACTTAGCTGAAGGTATGCTTGCGTTACAGTCAGCTAGGCGCAATACAGCACGATTAGAACGCGTAATAGCGGCAAATGTTGAAGGTATGGATTCTTTTGGTGCAGCTGACTTCATTAACTTACTACAGCAACAATTGCGTAATGATGAATCACTAAGAGAAAGTCACGCTCAAAGCGGTAGTTTCTTTCAAACGCGCGTCAATTCAATTATTCCAACAAAAGGTTCGTTGGATATGAATATGAATCAACCGCAACCCAATATTAAAGATATAGAAGATATTATGTTTTCATTGAGGCGTTTAGCTTCAACGCTGTCTATTGATGTTTCTATGCTTGGGTGGGGCGATTTAATGAGTGGCGGTTTAGGTGAGGGCGGTTTCTTGCAAACGTCTATACAGGCGCTTACGCGCGCTAATTGGTTGCGCAAAGGTTTAGAGACTGGTTATCACGATATTGTTAAAACGCATACAGCATATAAACATAAACAAATCATTCAAGCTGGTTCACGGCCTTATCGTTTATCTTTTAATTCTATGAATACAGCTATTGAGCTAAAAGAAGCAGCTAGTCGTACAAGTAATGCAGATTTTGCTCTTCAGATGGTTAATCTTATGGCAATGATGGCTGAAGCTAATATGGATAAACCCACACAAAATTGGGTGTTAACTGATATGGCTGGCTTAGATGAGCAAAAGGTAAATACCGTATTAGATTCAATGGCCTCTAAAGCGGTTGAAAATGAGCAAATGTTAGCGTCAGCAAAATTAACAGGTAAAGCGGATCTTAAAGAGCGTGTTAAAGATGCAATGATAGAGATTTATGATGAAATCGAAAGTGACAACAAGTAAAGGTGATCAAAGTGGAAAATAGCAAAACTAAAATTATCGGTAAAATTACTGATACATTTAATTTATTCAAAGAAGGTCGCATTGATCACCAAAACTTTAAAGTGGCGGTAAGCTCAGTGCAAAAAGTGATTAATAGTCCGATAGTTCAACAAGGTTTAAAACTTGGTGAATTGTTCGGTTACTTCGGTCACGATATTAGAAGTAAAACAGGCAAGTTAAAGCCGAGCGATGTTGAATTTATAGATGGCGTTAAGCATCTGGTTATACCTGATTTTCGCACTGTCGCTATCTCATGTTCTGATGAAGGTATTGTGACGCACACGCAAGAGATATTTCCTACAGATGGTGGTCGTGCTGCAATGGGGATGATTGACCGTAATGCGGGTGGTTGGTCTTGGGCTTCAAACAGTGCGAACGGTCACACAATAATGACTGATTTAGCTGGTTTTGATTATGTAAAGCATCCGAATTACATTAGCACTCAAAAAGCCATGATGTTAGCCAGTGCGCAAAATGACAATACACCTGAAAATATCACTTCAGCAATGATTGAAAATGGTCTTGATGAAGAAACTGCGGCACTACAGCAAATGATTTTTAATGCCTCTCCTGATTCTGTGCCAGTGCATGAGCATAATGACGTAGTAGAAGAGCTAGAGTTAACACGTTTAATTGTTGATGATTGTAAAAGTGTTCAAGAAGATTTAGCGCAAGCCAATAAAAACTTACTGGCAAAAGAGTCTGATCTAAAATCAGAAAAAGACAATAAGAAAAGTTTAATGCTGGCCTGCATTAATATGTTGCCAATTAAGGTTAGCGCGCATGTAGCTCAAGAGGCGGCTTTAAGTGATGGTGAGCCTAACGAAGCGCTTCAGCAAATATTTAAAAGTGTTGGCGGTATGACTGAAGGTGATAAAATGATGTTAGCAGCTGCAAAGGTTGATCAATCATCTGTGAAAGTGGCGGATAATACTGAAGAAACGTACACGCCAGCTTGGAATAATAGAAACTGGCCTAGAAATCAATAAGTTGCTTACTTGTTGATTGTGGTGTTTTGTTATAACCATAATGGCAATATGTAAATAATAAAAAGGTGTAACAAGCGTTACACCTTTTTTTGTTGGTGCTGTTTTTTAATTTTATTGTACTGCCAAAGGCTGACGAATAAGTGAGTATTAGCAGTGGCCTTATAAACCAACTTTATAAATTTATAAGTTAAATTCATAAAGCCATACAAAGCAAAAATAAGTGTGGTAATACCAAAAATGTGATTGTCGTACATAGTTACTTCCTTGTTCTTTTAAGCTGTAGCATCAATATTACTAATGAATATCTCGTACTTTTTACCGCGCCCTGATGTTTTGCAAGATACATCATAGTTAGTTTCAATTTTACGCTGATGATAACCATTAAACAGTTCAATCATAAAATCACAATGGCGATTAGTTAGCAAAAAAGGAATGCCAGCTGCATCTAATTTATCAACATAATCACGTAATCTTGTGTGAAAGTTATCATCAACCTTGCCTTTGGTGTAGCCTGTAAATGTATCAACGTAAGGCGGATCTATTAAATGAAACCTTTTGAGCATTGGTGTTTTATCAAATTCACCATGCGTTAAAGTCGCTTGATTAAGTTTTTCAGCTGACCATCTTAAATTATCTTCATTTACATGATATTTTTTTTGTGTGCCAAAACTGATATTGCAATAACCAAGCTTGGTATCAACGCGATACATACCATTGTAGCCGCACTTATTGATATACAAATAACGCGCAGCTAACACAGCGTCATCATATAAGTTAAATCTGTCATAATGCTTAACATGCTCAAAGAATGGTTTACTATGAAGCGGTTGAAACTTTTTTGATTGCGCTATAAGTGCGCCATTATCTTTATTTAATTGCTGATAAAAGTTTATTAACGGTTGACTATCATCATTTAAATGCGCCTTGATGCCTGTTTCTGCTAAATTAAAAAACAAAGCAGCACTACCCGCGAACGGCTCTACAATATCTTTGAAACCACTGGCATGATAATAAGGCAATACTTCAGGCATGAGCTTTAGTTTGCTGCCTGCATATTTCAAAGGTTTTTTATGATGCTTCACAGGTAATAACCTCTACTAAAGTGCAGTTTTCACTTAATATGAATGTTAAAGGTTGCTCACAAATACTTGTAAATACCGTACCCATTCTCAATTCATCATAGGTACGGCAATTAAATATTTTATTGTGCATGAGATCAGCCAGCTGCTTTCCAAATTGCGCTTGAGATTTTTCATTTGAAATAAATTTAATAGTCACTTCTAATGATTTTTTTAGATAATTAACATCATAAGCGGTTAGTTTTTCACTGGATGGATATAAGAATTTTGTACGCCAGTTTTTGAAATTTTCCTTTTTAAAATCATTGGTTTTTGATAGTTTTCTGGCCTCTTTAGCTGTGCTGATTGCATGATGTATCTTTGCGTCAGTGAGCGTATTTCCAACACCGACACACAGGCCAAATCTTTTTTGATTTTTTAAACTGACATACAAGTTTAGATATTGTTTGCCTGCGGTATTTGTGCCGACACCACGGCTGATCCCTTTTGGCAAATCAGCAAGTGATGTTTTGAATTTTTCTAATATCATGAATGCGTGTTCACTATATCAGCGCGTTGAATTTTAACTTCTTTGTCTGCCTGAATGCCAATTCTGACTTGGCCTTGATTAAGGCTTAAAATGTTCACTTCTATTTCACGGCCTTCAGGTGTTTTAATGCTAAATGCGCTTTTATCGCCTGCGTTGGGTAGTCTTGAGATCACTAACATGATTTATTCCTTAAATGATTTAATTAGTTGTATTTTTTAGTTGATGCGTTTAACTGCCTGTAATGCTCAGCTAATAAGCGTTTACGTGATGCAAAGGCATCGTTAAAAACCTCGCGGCTTACACTGTCTTTTATTGCGTACATTTCATCGGCTTTAACTGGTTTAACTGCTAAACCGAATTCAATTACTTCTATATCAAGTTGTTGATCGCTAACTTTCATAATAAATCCATTTTGAAGAGTGAGTGTTTTTAAACTATACATATACTAACAAATAAAAGCAAATTAAGTAAATTAGTTTTAAATTTACAATTGTTGATATTGATCATATACTCACTGCATTATTAGGTTGTAATGCGTTAAAGCCCATAAAACATAAGTAGTAATAAATGATTGATAAGAATAACAGTGATAAATGTATTGGTGATTGGTCTGATAATATGCGCGCGATACCACGCGAATTTTTAAAGTTTGCGTTATTTACCGTTGGTAATAGAAAGGAGCGTACAGGTTCTTTTAAGTCGCAAGAGTTATTTAGACAAAATTCAGGTGATGGTAATGAAACCATTATCAATGTATCTGGTGAAGAGTTGCGCCAAGATGATTTAGATGTGTATTTAGAGATCTTACATGTTTATCGTAAAATTCCAGTAGGTGAGCTATTCACATTTAAACGCCAAGATTTAATTAAAAGTTTAGGCTGGCGCAATGAGTCAAAGTACAGAACAAAATTAGCTGAATGCGTAGAGCGTTTATGTGGTACTCAAGTCTCAGGTCAAATAGTCAGGTTTGATAAAGAAACAGGTGTATCAACACAATACAATTTTGATTGCAGATTAATCTCTGAAAAAATAATTAAAACAACAACAGAGCAAGGTGCAATCAAAAGCAAAAAGCAATGGTCGGTTGTGATCCCACACAGTATGAAATTGTTATTTGATAAAAATGGTTATGCACGTATTGATATTAAGCACAGACAAGCATTAGGTAATAACGTATTAGCTAAATTTCTTCATGCGTATTTATGCAGTAATAAATATGACGCGCGCTTTATGCCAACAGCTGAAGAAATTATGCAGTTAACGAATTCTGCATATCAAGATGTAAGAAGATTTAAAGCGCGTTCTTTAAAAGATGCATTAGCGGTGATCAACAGTGCTGATATTGGCTATCAAGTGTGTATGAATGAATCAACTGGCAAGTTATCAAAAGAATCATCTAAGTTAATTACCAAAAAATAATTCAAGTTAAAGGAAAGCAAAACCCGCAAGGTCTAACCCACCTTGCGGGTTTTTTTTGCTTGAAACTCAATATTTGTTAAATTTAACAACTTGTTAGTATGTTGTTTGTAAGCTTGTTATTTACTGTATATCTTGTGTGTTAGTGGTGTTTCTGGCTGTTTTTCATATTTCAAAAAGGGGATTATAAGCGTCAAGAAAGGGGATTATAAGCGTCAAGAAAGGGGATTATAAGCGTCAGAAATGGGGATTATAAGCGTCAAGAAAGGGGATTATAAGCGTCACTTTAAAACAACAGGGAAAGGTAAGTTATTAATTTAAATGTGTTATTAGAAGTTACTCACATTTTCCTATCTCTTTTTATCTCTATGTATCCCTATGTATCTCTTATATATCTAAAAAGATAATAATAAATAATAAAGGAAAGTGATTTTTAAAATAATAAAAACAGCCAATCAAAGACAATTAGATGTAAAGCGATTTAAGGTGCTTTGACTTAGAGGTTAGGCCATTAATCAAAAGATAAGATAAAATTCATCATAGGCAGTTTAAGGCGGTTTATTTCTAAGATGCAAAGCAAGTGATAAGGCATTATTCAATTGGCGCTATTACACTTTGCATACTAACAAAAAACTTCAAATTACACTAAATCGGGTATATGATACAATTATGTTTTATTTGATGGTTTATAAATCGTGAGCAACGTAGATGAAAAAGCGCAGCATAGAGAATTTAAAAAGCAGCAACTTTTAAATCAAAAAGGAATTAATACGCAAGAGGCGGTAAAGCCTCAAAAGTGTTTAGCGATAAGTTGTGATAAAGGTGTTTTTCGTGGTTTAACAGAAAACACAGCATGTCAGTCATGTTATGGCACAGGATTTAATACTGATAATCCTGAAGCCGTGATGGAGTATCAAGCAAACTTAATTCGCAGAGCTAGTGAAGTTGTTAGAAAATTGCAAGCGGAGCAGCAAAGCTTAATCAATTTAGTTGGTAAAGAAACAATAAAAGCATTGAAACTTGAAAAATCAATGCGCGGTGATGATCTCAAAGGGAGTGTAGAGTAATGGGTTTAGCAGTAGTGAAACAAGAAGAGCAAGTAACATTTTCAGCGCCAGAGCATTTAGCGATAGCATTTAACAATGATGAAATTGATTATGATCAGCTGTTAATTCAAAGTGCTAACTATTACAGTGCTGAAAATAATCAGGCGTTTGAACAGTTGGCAGATATGGAACTGGCAAATGAATCTTTACGTCAATCGCTTGGTGATGCCAAACAAACATTACTCATTAATGCAGGTTTGTTAAAAGAACAACAAGCTGAAGTCACTCAAAATAAATCATTAAAGTTAGCCAATACCAAATTACTTACGCAAGTAGCTGAGCTGGATAATGCTAAAAGCCAATTAACACAAAAAATACAAGCCAATGATTTTTTAAACGAACAATTACAGTCTGCTAAAGATAAAATAGCGACTTTAGAAAAAAAAGCATTTTGGCATCATTCACAAGTTTCAATCGCAGAAAATAAAGCAAAAAGTGCAGTAGGACAACATCAAGACAACCTAAATTCACAAGCATCATTGCAGCATGATTTAAAAACCACACTTGCTAAAGTCAATGAATTAGATACGAGGCTAAAAGCGGCTTATGTTGCTAAAGCAGAAAAAGACAATGAATTAATAGAGCTGCGCCAAATTCGTGAGTTAGATAAAAAAGTATTAGCCACTTCTAAAAAAGCATCTGATACCACTTTAGAAAATATGAATATTATTGAAGAAAACCACAAAAAACTTCACCGCGAAAACAGACTGTTATCGACTTATGTTAATTCTGTTTCATCAGCACCTTTGTATGTATCACCGCAAGGCCATGAATTGCGTGTCACTTTGTTAGATCAAGAAAAAATAACAGGTGAAGGTGGTCAAAAGCAAATCTTAGAAAAAGATGTGCCTGTGTTCCATTGGTTTAATCAAAATGGCGTGGCTGTGCTGGTGGCATTAACACAAGTGGAAGGTGAATATACTTTGCTATTTCCCTCTGTGAATATGCCAGCGCTCAAAGGTAAGCATACTGAAGCGGTAGAGATTATAGATAACACCTTATGTCCTGATAAAGATTTATGGCCTGAAATTATCAAACACATGCGCGCTATTAGTGCAGAAGGTATAAAAAAAGCCATGATGAATGCCTACGCTAAAGCAGCATGGTTAGCAGATAAAACACATGATTTAGAACCATTTGATGAAGGTGAACAATGGCATATTTTTAAAACTGAATTTGAAAAAACAAGCCAGCATTTAAGTAGTAGTAAAAGACAGAAAGTAAGAGTCGGCAATAAAAATAAAAAGAATAAAAGAAAAAGAAAATAATTATTAAATACTCATTAATTGTCAGGTGATTAAATGAAATTTATTACACGTAAAGCATGGATAGAGCAAAAGGCAAGGTTAACTTTGGTTGGAGATAAGTTATCTTGTCAGCAATGCCAAGGGCAAGGTGAAGCGCAATGCAACTGTGATTGCCCTCATTGCCAAGGTTATATTCATTGCGTTACGTGTGATGGGGAAGGTAAGTTCACGGTTAAAGAAGCGCATGAGCAGTTATCACAATTACAAACCTACTTCAGTAATACATCATTCACTGATTACTTAGATGAAATAATGCAATTGATAAAGGCATGGTGCGACTGGTGCGGTTGCGAGTTTGAAGCGTTAAAGCAGCGTTTTAAAATGTTCATTGAAGATAATACGTCAATAAATGCCTTTTCACAGTCCGAGCAAAAAGAATACTTTGATAATTTGGAGGTTAAAGCATGTTAACGCCAAAGCTGATCAAAGCCATGTATTCACCGCCAAAATTATATCAACAGCCGTATGAGCGCAGCTTGAGTTCTAATGATGTGGCAATCGCTATGTTTAAATCTAAAAGCTATTGGACTGCTAAAAAAGTACAAGAAGAGTTTAATTGCACCACACAGCAAGCATCAGGTTTTTTATACACCATAGAAAAATCGCCAAACTTCACAGTGAAAATTAGAAATAATACGCCACCAAAAAAAGTAAAAGTCATTGCACATGATGATTCTATCGTTTCAAACTCGCGCGCTTCAGCCATTTCTATTGATTTAGCCAACAAGATAAAAGCCAGTGGTGAATTCTGGTCAAGTGCTGATGTTGCTAAAAACTATCCTGAAGCACAAGGCTTAGTGACTAAAGATAAAAGGTTGGCTTTGGTATGTAGTGTGCTGATCTCAAGTCTTATCAATGGCGCAAGCTTTGAAGTGGTCGTACAAAAAGATCCAAGGCGTGTAAAAGTGATTAAGGTATTAGGTAAATAAATGAAAAAGAATGTATTAAAACGTAACTGGCAGTGGCAATCACTCAAGAAAATAGCACTTCACAAACAAGAGCAAGCCAATGAAAAATCAGCCTAAAACAGATACTTTTGTTATTTGTGAAAAACTAGCCGTTGGCATTGTACGCAATGTGGCGTTCACTGGCACACCTGATAAAATCATTCAGCGTTTACGTCAATACAATAAGCGAGTCAATCATGTTTAGACTCTCTGAAGAAGGTTTGAAGTCGTTAACTGGCGGTAAAAATAGTAGTGGCAGATACAAATTAAAACCATCAAGTAAAAAGAAAGTGTTATCTTCATTGTCTGAAGATATAACGTGTCCTCATCAAAAATCGTTAGATGCATTAGCTAAAAAACCTGAATTATTAAAAGGCAATCAAGAGCATTATGATCAAGTGAGAATATTTGCTTATTTCAATCGCCATAATAAAGCGTTATATGAACGATTGGCGGCTATCCCTAACGGAGGCCACAGGGCAAAATCGACAGCGGGTAAACTTAAAGCAGAAGGTCAAAAAGCAGGATATTTAGATATTGTGTTAGATCTGGCGCATGGTGGTCATTTTGGGCTAAAATTAGAACTCAAGCGCCAAGACAAGAAAAAAGCAACAATATCAAAGCTACAAGAAGCCTCTATTGCGCGATTATCAGCCGATGGTTACTTTGCCGTTGTTGCTTATGGTGCAGAACAAGCAATAAAAATAATTAATGATTATGTCAGTAAAGACAAAACAAAGGTATGTTAATGAAAGTGACCACTAAACAAGCAACACTATTGCATCTATTAAAAACCCATGCGGATCACGGTGTCGGCAAAGTAAAAGGTTTAAGCCTTAATGTAGTCTATAACATCAAAACAGGTGTTGTATTGCGTGATAGCGATAATGAAGCGTCTATCTGGCATGGTCGCGTTATTACAGAGCTGGTAGAAGTGCATGGTTTAGAATCGTTTTTAGGTGATTTTGGTGAAAGCTTCATTTTAACGCCACAGTCCAAAGCGTTAGATGCAAACGTATTAGCCTCAATGACACAAAAAGCACCTGTGACGCGCGTGACAATGGATCGCATTACAGAAATGGCGAATAAATACGGTTATGGTTTTGAGTTTAGACGATTGGTAGGTCATGCAGTATTTACCAAAGGAGGTATTGCACAACCTAAATCTACGGTATCTGTAAAAACCTTGGCAGATAAAAATTTGAATGAGTGGGAAGATATATTAAGTAACTATATTAAGTCGCTTTAAATCCCTTTAAGCGCTTTTACCATGCTATTAAGCTGCGCCTTGTGCGCAGCTATCTATTGTCACTTCACCGCGAAATACTGCATCAACTAAATCAGCTTGATTTTTAAAGCCATGTTCCTTTGTTAAATCCACTATCGCCTCTTTAGTCTCAACTGTGACCATAGCGCGAAAATCTTTCCTACCATTTTTTAGCTTGTTTATTCTCAAGTTTTTTGTTGCTTTGTTTGTTTGCTGGCTTAGGCGTTTACGCTTGTGTGCAGGTGATTTCTTATCAGGCATGAATATTCTCTCTTTGTTTACATACTAACAAGTTTATCTAATTTTAAAAAAACACCTAATTAAAAAGCGACTTTTTTTTATGATTGAATTATACTCACTTAATGGACTGTGTAACATTCGTTTAACGCGCGTTACACTAAATTATTTTACTTAAATAGGTGGGAACAATGGCGATAGTTATCATAGTGGCTAATCAAAAGGGCGGTGTTGGTAAGACTAATACCGCGATTAATGTCGCGGTCTGTTTGTCTTTAAAAGGCAAAAGAACACTGCTAACGGATATAGATCCACAAGGCAATGCTTCTCGCGTTCTTTCAGGTGGTCGATTTGCATTCGAGCGATCTTCAGCTGAAATTTTTTCAGAAAAAAAACTCGATGTATCCGAGTTGATCGAGCCTGCATGTGATGGTTCGCCAGATAAAGAAATAGATAATTTGTATTTATTGCCAGCAAATGACGCATTGAGCAATGCGATTAAGATTGCAGCAACAAGAGTGCGTAGAGAAAGTATTTTAGCCAATGCATTTAAACAAATTGATGATGAACTAGATTATATTGTTGTCGATTGCCCGCCAAATAAAGATCTTGGTTTTCAAAATGCGGTCACTGCTGCTGATATTATTTTAGTACCGATTGATGGTGGAGGTGATTTCTCACTTGATGGTATCGGCTCGATGCTACAAAGCATTGAAGAGTTGCGCGGTGAAGGTGATGATGCACCTGTGATGCGTGTATTTAGAAGTATTTATGATGTGAGAAAATCAAAAGTTAATAATAAAATCACCAAAGAGTTAACTGAGGGAGAAATGCCAACGCTGACAACAAAAATTAGTGATTCTACTCAAGTGAGTCAAGGGATTTTAGAGAATCGCGCAGTTGTTAAGTTTGCTAAAGGCAGTGTTGTTGCTGGTCAGTTTCAGCGCCTAACCAGTGAAGCAGTCGCGTTACTTGAGTAATGACTGTGAAAAAAGAAAGAGTGATCACCACCAACATAACCAAATCAGAAATTAAAAAGTATGAAGCAACGCCTTTTATTGATGATTTGTATATTCGTGAACTCAAAGATGCCAAAAAGCCGCAGCTGCGCTTGCGCTATCGTAAAGATAGAACGCAAGCCTCTTGGTTATTGGTTTATAAACGAAAGTGGTATGTGATTGGTCTATGGCCTGTTATGTCTGCTAATGATGCAAAAGACCAAGTAGATAAAAAAATTGCACTGTTGTTGCTTGATAAGCAGGCGCAAATTAATGGTGATGGTTTTAAAACGGTATCGCAAGTATTAGATCTGCATCAAGACAAGTTGCTTAAAACCTCAAAGAACAGGCAGGCACAAGTACGCTCTTTAATTAAAAATCAGTTAAAGCCGTATATTGGTGAGTGTGAAGTAAAAGCGTTATCACGCATTACTATTATGAAACAGTTATTTGTACCACTACAGTCACTTAATGCTGTCAGTACATTAAAACAAGTTCATAGCTTGCTTAACAGCGCGTTTAAAACGGCATTTACGCTTAATGTGATAGAGCATAATGTGATGACTGGCCTGAAATTTAGTATGTTTTGTTCAGGTAAAATATCACCTAAAGAAAGTGCATTAAAAAAAGGTGATTTAAAACAGTTATTGATCCAATTAGATCAAGCTGTTGATGTGGAAGGGGCAATGCTTGCCATGATCATGTTATTGCAAGGCACTCGCATAGGCGAAACCAGAAAAGCAAAATGGCGTGAGTTCAACTTTCAAAAGCGCTCTTGGCAAATCCCTATACTAAGCACTAAAACAAGAGTGTCATTACATCTACCGATGACCCAAGTATTATTTAATTTAGTCACTGCATATCGTGATTATCAGATTAAAAAATATGGACAAGTTAGCACCTATTTATTCCCTAATAAAAAACATAATCGGTGTTTAACTGAGACTGAGGCCAATAACTTAATTCAATTGGTATCAGGTAAACAATGGCAAGCACACGATTTAAGAAAATTATTCTCTTCAGTCAATTTTAGTATTGGTCATGATACGACTGTGATTGATTTATTAACCAATCATAAAATTGGTGTGTTGCATGAAACTTACCATGATAAAGAAGTGCAGGCAGTGAGCAAACGTGATGCATTAGTAAAATATCATGCGTGGTTATGCTCGGAAGATGAATCGCAATTAATGTGCGTGATCAATGCAAGATCGCATATTGCCAAATTTGAGCGTCAAAGTAATGAAAATAAGGTCTAGCGCGAATATTTGATATTTTAAGTAACAGAAAATATCACGGTATATTGCAAAAACACCTTTAAAACCAATTAGTAATATAAAGCAAATTAAGTAAATTAGCGAGAGTAAGAGAGTTTAAAATGACAGATAAAGCAGGCGAGAAACCAAACCGTTTTAACAGAAAAAAAGAGGCTATCAAGCAAATTTCCCAGCCTATGAAAAAAGCCGTAAAGCGAGAGGTGGCGGAGCATCATACGTTTAGAGCCTACCCAAGTGAGGGCGTTAAAATCATGGATTGGATAGCGGAGCTGAACGAAGAAAAAGGCGGGAAAGGTAAGGAGATAAATCTAGCGTTATTAATTCGTGGATTAATCGAAATGAAAGAAAATATAGATAATGAAGCGCTTTTAGAGGCCATAAAGCAAATTACATAAATTATTTTTAGGTTTGCGAATTCGCGAATTTTACGGGTTTAAATCGCGCATAAATAGCGATTAATATCATGCGAATTCGCGAATTTATTTTACTTGAACGGTCTTTTTGTTAGTATGTGCGTAAGGTGATTAAACTCACGTAACCGCATAACCTTGATGTATGCGATACATTAGAGGTAAGAATGGCTCAACGGATCGATTGGCAACAACAATTAGTTTTATTTGCACAGGCCATTAGTGAGCAGCCTTGTACTTTACAGGACTTTTGTACGCAAAATGATTTACCTTTTGGTACTGCAAAACGCTGGTTAAGTGTCAAAAAAGCCAAAGCCTTTCTATTAGATAATCAACCAAGCAATCAATCAAAAAGCGAAAAAAACAAAGCAACACGCACAAAACCTAAAAAGTCCGAGACTAAGAATAAAAATGCAGGCTCAACTAAAAAAGCCACAAAACCACCTCCACCACCAGCAGGCAATCAGCGCGGCTTGAAAACAGGTCGGCATACGTCACTTCAAAACATGTCAGCTGAAACAATCAAAGATGCAGTGTTACAACAAATTGATAATGATACCTCTGGTTGTCTTAATTTAATGCTCACTAAATTATATGCACAACAAATTCATGTTGATAATCATGCGCAATCAGTGATGGCAGAATTAGAAGTGGCTTATGAAGATGAGTTAGAAAATGGCTCAACTGATATAGAGGCCATTAAAGAAGGGAATACTTTTGCTAAGAAAGCATTGATCATTCAATCCAACGTGGCTTCAGCTACCGCAGATGTGATTGATGCGGTATCACGTATAGAAGAACGTAAGTTTAAGATAGAGAAATTAAAGCGTGAACTTGGTCACTTAACACGCCATGAAGAATTGGAACTAATCAAAGAGGCACTTTCTACCCGACAAAGCGATGAATTGTCAGCATTAGAAACCGTTCAGTTAATTGAAGCGCATGGTATCGAGCCGCCTATGTCGTTGGTTGAAGAAATGAAGCGTGAGATCAGCTTTATTGAACCAGTAGAAGAAGAGCTTGAAGGTGTGACAGATGAAGAGATAGCGGCAGAAGTGGTGCAGTTTGAAGATTCTATGAGTAAGAAAATGCAAGGCTTTATGGAATCACGTAAAGACTTATTCAATAGTATGCAAGATGATCTTAATGATGATATTGAAGCTGATGAATTAAATGAAAGCGATTTCGAATAATGAGCAAGAAACATAAGTCACTGACAACGGATAAAAGATATAAAAAATTAGTTAAGCAATATCGTTTTGATTGGGTGGCCTTGTGGTTATATCTGACACCAGAAAGCCCACCATCAATGCAGCAAGTGATTTTACTTAATTCTGTCTGTCAGCTTGATAGTAAAGTCAGCGTTGCCTCTGGTCATGGAACAGGTAAAAGTTACGGGTCAGCTGAAATTATCATTATCTTTATGTTGATGTTTCCTGAATCGCAAGTGTTTTTAGTGGCAAACTCTGTTGCACAGGTGAAAGCCGCTGTATGGAAAAACTTAAAAAGTATTCACTCTACTGTTGTAAAACGTCACCCTTGGTTAGCGAAGCATCTCATGCTCACGGAAAGTGAGTTTTATGTAAGAGGCTTTAAAGGGCGTTGGAATTGTCGTATTAAGTCGTGTCGTATCGGACAAGAAGAGAATTTAGCGGGGGAGCATAACGAACACTTCTTATATATCATTGATGAAGCCTCTGGTGTGTCCGATAAGGCGCATGAGTCTATGTCTGGTGCGTGTACGCAATCAGATAATCGTATGTTGCTCTTGTCGCAGCCTACACGCTTAACAGGTAAATTCTATGATACACACCATTCACTTGCTAAAAAGTCTGAAAATGACGATACGGGCTGGACTGCATTAGTATTTAACTCTGTTTACAGTGATTTTGTAACTGAAAAGTTTTTACGTCAAAAATTAAGAGAGTATGGCGGTGTAGACTCATTAGAGTTTAGAGTGCGTGTATTAGGTTTATTTCCAGATAAAATGTCTGGTTACTTACTGACATTGGCAGAATGTGAACGTGCAACAAGAGTTAGGCCGACTTTAGCGAGTGACTGGGGTTATGCTGCATTGTTCGATGTCGGTAACGGAAGAGATAGCAGTGTGCTGCTTATTGTAAAAGTATCAGGCTATGGCGTAGAAAGAAGAGTTGTACCAGTATTCATTAAAGAGTATCCGACTGATATTAGGCCATTGGAGTTTGCAAGTCATATTTTCGCTGAATGTAACGAAGATAAATATCCAAATATTTCAATCGCGGGTGATGGTGATGGTATTGGTGCAGCGACTATTGAAAAATTAGAAGAGCTTGGTTTAAGTGTGCAAGCTATTCATTGGGGGCTACCTTGTCACTCAAGTAAAGACAAAAAGCGCTTTAACAATAGGCGTACATACGCTCACTGGATGACACTTTACGCAATACAGCAAGGTAGAATGCGCTTAGATAAAAACACTAAGACCAGTGAGCAAGGATCTAAATTGCCTTTCTCAATGAATGATAAAGGTGTGATTGCAATGATGGGTAAACAGGATATGAAAAAACAAGGTATAGATTCACCAGATAGATTTGATACTTACAACTTTACGCAGCTGGTGGACTATATGCCTGCAAATGTCATAGTGCCTGATTCAGCGAAAGCAAAACAAAAAGAAGATGAGAAATGGTTAGAGTCTGAAATGGAATAACAAGTCTCCGCTAACGGATTGTAAGCGGAGCGTGTAAGTTTCTATGCTATTACGTCTTTATTGGTGGTTGCTTGGCTGTATTTGTTCTTTTGCACTTCAGATTCACGATATAACAAGCCTTTTGGTAGTGCTGAGCATGGTACAGGTTTAATCGGATAGTTTTTCTGTAAAACCGTTGCATCAATTTTATCAGCAATATTAACCTGAACACTTTCTTTTAAATCTAAAACAAACATTCCTGTTAATGGAATTCTAATGGTTGTTGCTGCAATGAGTTCGCCAGTTAACCATACGTTTGTATCAGTGTAGCCATACGTTCTTATGCGGTAAGTCTCTTCAGTATCGTTTTTAAGGTTGTTTAACTCTTGAGTAACACGTTCTAAATTAGCTCTAGATTCATCAGTGCCAAGTGCGCGATGTGTATTAGATACTTTGTCATAAAAGCGTTTCATTCTTTTTATGATTTGTTCGCTTGTTTGTTTTCGACTGTTGATCGCTGGTGGTTGTGTTAAGTTCACTTTAGTCACACCAGAATAATAAGGCGTGATAGGTTTAAACTTAGTTGCCTTTGGACTAAATGTATCAGGATCTTGAGCGAGTATTGCAAGTAACCTTTGATCTGTTGCAATATCAGATTCAAATTCTTGGACTTGCTGTTGAGTGCGAAGTAATACTAAAGGTCTAACGTCTGCCTCACCTTCTTCTCGCGTTTCTTTCCATACCGAGCAAGCACACCATTTAGCGATAAATTCAGCTCTAAAGAGTGTGAACTCTTCAAATGCTTGTGCTATTTCAGCTGAGTTATTGTGTTCTGTCATATTTGCCCCTACTAACAAAAAATAAGTAGTTATGAAAAATTAAAGTGTCTTTATGATTGAATTATAGAGTTAAAGGCATGATAAAATCAAACCCTTAAACATGTAAGGATCTGACTTATTTGGATTTTTTGCGTAATCTAGAAAGGTTGATTGTGATTAAGTGTGCGAAATACAAAGGAATTTGCGCACTAATAAGCTGTTACAAATTTAACCGAGTTTTTTTTCTGTTAGGTCTAAAATTACCATAACAACGGTTAAAGTAACCGCCATAGTGAGAGAAGCCATTAAGCCGCTATCGTAAGTAAACCTATTAAGAATGGCTAGCGCTGCAAATACACCTGAGCAAGTTGTGATAAACATCACGCTCTCACATGGTTTGACAGTAGTGATCAAGTGGAAAGTTAAAATAGCAGCCACCAGCAATATTATTGGTAGTGTATTTGAAAGTAATAGAGGCATGAGCAATGCTTCTAATGCAATGCCTGAGATAGCACCTGAACCAATAGAGGTGAGCTTTGTTATCGCGGTACTTTTCATTACATTGCATCCAAAGCGCAATGAAAGCCAAACTCTACAGCGCGTTTAACTTCATTTATATTTTCAATCTTAGTGTCATTGTTTAACTGGTATTCAGACCATGCATCATCAGATGCCATTTCAGCTGCATCTAAATGAATGAGCTGATTACTATTAACTTTTTTAAGTAAAGCTTGCGCTTCAGGTGATAAGTTATCTTGTTCTGAGACAAGTTGTGTTAATAGCGTTTTTAAATTTAGGTTCATTTCCGTTAATCCAGTTTAATTGTATATTCTTTGTTGATTATTTGAATGCTATCACTAAAAAATTCAAATAAATTTGAATTTACAAAAAAAATAACAAAAATGTTATATTTGCCTTTTTACAGTGCTTGCCGTTATTTAATGGTTAAGGTCTTAAATTGCCGCGCTGGTGGCGATAAGTTGCCATAAATTAGTATGTTAAGTAATCATTTGGTACAAAATAGGGGGCGTATAGGTTGGCATGATTGCTGCTCTATAACTTTGAAAATATTTTTTATTACATTGGAGTTATACAATATGAGTTATGCCGCAGCAGTTGCTATGTTTTTCAGTTCTCTTTTTAGTCCAGCGCCAAGTGGAGGTGAATCTTCAGTTGCGCCTATGAGCGATGCAGGCGGTGGTGTTATCATCCCTAAAAAAGAAAACTAAGCTGATACGATATAAGAATAAAGCTTGAGTTTAAATGTAAGCTAACAGTAAAATGCATTCATCACTTTGTATGGATGCATGTATGCTTGATTCTCTTTTCTATTTATATACTTTAGCCAGTACCTCCCAAAACAAAAATCCCACAACATGGTTGATGATATTTTCCGCCTTACATGCCTTGGCATTTTTTCTTAGTTATAAACGCGCACAAGAAAATAAAGAATTGCTTACCAATGCTTTGACTATTGGTGTGATCAGTATAAAAGATGTGATCACCAGTATATCTTATGTGGTAGCCATAAATTCCATTAAAACACCTGATGACATTTACACTGCGCAACATATCTATGGTGTTATGGCTGCTATTAATATTGCTGCTTTAGTTATTTTGTATAAGTTGCATTTAAAATACGCTTACACATTTGGTCGGTTGTTTTTTTACGAATTGATACTGACAGGAATACTTATTGTATTTAGGACAGTGACTTGGGTTAAGTATCGTTACTTTGAGTCGTACTATGAACCAGCTTACTATAACCTGATGTATGAAATAGTTATATTTTGTGTGGTATTATTGCAATGCATTGTAATGTTTTCTCCTGAATACCCGAGATTGTTTGCTTGGTTAAAAGGCTTACTGAAAAAGTCACCATCAAAAAGTTAGGTTGTAGAAATGGAATTGATAGTCTTAGTTTTAATATTAATTGCGGTATTGATTGTGTGTGTAACATATATGGCAAAAGCGCTTAATGGCGAGTTGTTTGCAAGCTTCACTAAGCCAAGCAATACTTATGATGAAGCGACTGAAGCGACTGAAGAAGGTGAGTGGGGACTTCAGTATATGATGAAGCGCAATACTGAAAGCATGGATCGCTTGTGTAAACCTGAGCCTGAAAAAGTAAAAATCGTACACCCACATATTGAGTACAAGGAGAGTACATTGCATTTAGAACATGGAGATTTGATTTTTAAAGATTATGAAATTCAGAATGACAAAAGGTATAACGAGTCTTTAATTAAGTTGAATAAAATCACTGAAGCAGCTGCAAAAGTAAAGTTACTTGAGTCTAAAATGGAACTGGCTGTATCTGGCGCTGAAAAATGGGCTATTAAAGATCAACTAATAGAAGCAAGGAATCATTTAATATATTGCATTGAAGGTGAGAGTGAAGAAAACGTAAGGTCTAAAGAGATCTCAAATGTGATTATGCTTAATGATAGGCGAGCCGTTGTTTAACCTGTTTTCTTAGAAGATGCAGGGTTTTCAAATACCTTGCATTCCATTATCTCAAATGCCGCTTTAGCAATCCTATCAGACAGTATATCAATACCTTCACCACTGCTCATTAAATCCCACTCTAACGAATCAATCAACTTTCCCGAGATCATCTGTTTTATTTTTTGTGATACATCAGTATCAATCATTACATTAGGTTTTTCACCTAGCAATAGATAGTCATAAGAATAGCCTGTATCCGCATGACAGTTAGCAACGTGTTTAAATGGAATTCGACCACCTGAAATAGAGTTGGCGATTGAGCCTTTATCTATATGTGCAATCTCGCTCAGTTCAGCATACGTTTTTACGTTGTAAGCTTCACGCATACGAATAACAACCGCTTTAACAAACTCTTTTCTATCTAATGGAGCGTCAGAGGGGAAGTATCGCGTAGCCTTATCTTCAATATTATCTTTTGTCATTACGGATCAAAGTGTCAAAAATGTTGTTACATGATACTTAAAATAATATTTATATCTACTTTTGTGCGGTTTTTGCGTAATTATTATAATAAAAATCATAAAAGCATTATTTATCCTTGTTTCATGTATGGTTTTTTGTTCATTTTATTGCTAAAAAATAACTAAAGTGTTATTTTCTCGTTTCTGTTTTGTTGTTGTATTTGATTTTCAAATAAAATAGCAAAATAGTTTTATGATTTTTTTTTCATAAGAAACAATAATTTGTTAGTATGCAGCACAGGAATGGAGGTGTTATGGGTCAATCAACTCAAAAGCTTCCTGACGAGCTTCTAATGATGAGAAAGGCTGTTGATAAATCACCGGAACAAATGGCTAAAATAGCAAATGTTTCACACCAGACTTATCGTAATTGGGAGAACGGAGATACTGAGCCGAAACTTAGCCAGTACAGGAAGTTGCACAGTTATTGTAATTCCAAGCCATCTGACTTGTTATTTTCAAGTAAGACGGTGGATTTCTTTATGGATATGATTAATATTTTGCCTAAGAAAAGCCGACAGGCCATCAAAGATAAAATAGATAGCTGAGAATGATTCGATGACCGCAAGGTCACAGCTTAGGCGTGAGGGCTTAACCGCCCTGACGTTATCTTTCTAAAATCATAAAACGTAGGTATTAAAATGAAGTCAAAAAAACGTAGTTCTATCGCAAAACAACACTCTTCTTTTCGTTTTCCAGTTGGGGGCGATGGTGATAAAGGTGGCGATCCTAAAAAAGTCGATGGTGACGATTAAATAATAAAAGGTAACTCATGGATGAATTAAATATATATCAAGTGGTGGGCTGGGCTAATTCAATAGCGCTATCACTTGTTTTTATTTGTAACAGGAAAGATGCACACAGAGCATGGTTAGTAATAGCTTTACTCACTGCTAAAGCACTCAATGTAATTCTATACAATTACATACCTAGAAATGTAATCACTCCACAAGTATTCTATTCTCTTTACGATTTATTTGTCATATTAGCCTTGGTTCATAGGCGTGAACTGTGCTTACTCTTATCTAAGCCTTTATTACTAAAAACGATAGTAGGTCGGTTTGCTAAAGGCGTATTAAAATCAAATAAAGTAACCAAGCAAGAATTGGTGATCCGATTTCTATTTACAGCTTCAATAGTGGTTAATGTATTAATGATAGGTGAGCATCTATTACGCCACCCATATTTTATTGGTTTACCTGAATCAATGGCGTTAAATGTTAGATTTATTTACGATCACTACTCACAGGTTAAGCTTGTAATTATGTCTGCTATTACACTTGGTTTGTTTACAATGACGATTGATGGCTGGGTTATTAGACAGTTAGAAAAGAGAAAAGCATTAGGGGCATAACGCCCCTTTTTTATTTATATTTCAATCTCTATTTCAGCTTCAATATAAGCCTCTTGAACGCGCTGATGGGTAATGCCAATGTAAGCAAAGGTTTCACTCTCTGAAGCATGGTTAAACAGCTTTTGCAGTGTCTTTATATTAATGCCTTTACCATCATTGTAGGCGTTATGCCCGAACGTCTTTCTGAAGCTGTGAGTTGATAGTTTAAAGTCTAAATGCAGATCTTCTCTTGCATATTTAAGTACGTCATTAACATGTGATCTTGATACAGGTTTAGGTGTGTTCTTGCATCTATTACCTGTGCCTTGGAAAATGTATATTGGCTGAATATCCTTGCTATTAAACCATTCGAGTAATGCTTGAATAGATTTCATAGCAGTTTTATTAAATGTAATACTTTTGGTCTTTTGGGTTTTCTTTTCTGTTATTTGCTCAATGTAGCCAGTACCATCACTTTTTACAGTAATATCACTGAATTTCAATTGGCTTAAATCTGAATATCTTAATGCCACATTACAACCAATGATCATCATGTGGGCTTCTCTGAAGTAACCCCAAGCTTTTAGTTTTTGCGCAATATATTTAATGTCTTTAACATCTTTTATAGGTGAAGCTGTCTTTTCGCCTGTTCGCCTTGCACGTTTCTTTACTGGTTCTTTTGTATTAGATTTATCAGTTAATTCAAGTTCAGCATTGGTTAAATTTAAGTTATTAACTTCATCTTTTAGCCTATTAATTGCGCTGTATATCTGTGACCGTACATCACTATCTTGTTCGTATTCTGTACTTTCGTACAATCTATCTATTTTATTTTCAATTTCTTCTATGTCTGGCTTTTCTGAGGATAACCAGTTTTTCATACGACTATGTATATTTTCATTCATTTTACATGCTCCCACCATCCGAGGTAAGAAATAAGTATATAATAGTTAGTTGTTACAATCCATGTTTTAGCAAGTAGATGTGAGCCTAAAATAAAATATCACCTGTAATTAGTCACCAGATTAAAAATTAGAGGGTTTCATGTTTTTTGGTTTTAACTTGGTTGGTTTTATAAATTCCTACTTGTTAATCAGGCTTGATTAACAAGTAGGGAAACCAGTAAAAGCGGGTGTTGTTGTATTTAGATATTAACCTAGTTGTTTAAATTGCCATATATGGGAAAGTAACAATTAGAGTTTTTAACGGAATAATTCTGGTGCTGGTTGGTGCATCCGAATAGAACGAGTGACAACACCTTCAAAAGTTAAATTTGATTCAGGTGTTATTTTTATCGGTTTATGATCTGCTGAAGCTGACACCAATTGCATGTTTTTTTCATCTAGTATTTTACAGATAAAGCAGCCATCCATTACAGCTATCACAATGCAGTTTTGAAAAGGTTTTTTTGACCTATCTATAATTAATAAATCACCATCCATGATCCCGCAACCTGTCATTGAATGACCATTTGCAACGGCTAAAAAAGTTGCATCAGGGTTATCTATTAGCAATGAATCTAATGATAATCCAAGCTCTTTATATTCTGCTGCGGGACTCTCGAAGCCACTCATGCCAGCATCTACCTTTATATTTATAAGTTTCATACACTCTCTACATACTAGTGTAACAGTCGCTACACCAGAGTTACACCAAAGTTACACAAATTAAAAGCTTAGTTAAAACAGTGCTTTAGGGTTGTTTTGGTTTTGCTAATTTAAAAAACAACAATAACCTACTTGCTAACCGTAACGAATTCGTTATACTTGTTTTAGTTAGTTTATTTTATCATTTTTTAATTTAGGGGTTTATTGTGGAAATTAATAGCATTGAGGTTAAGGCTGTTGCTCAACGTATTGGGAAAAGTAAAAAGGAATCTATTTTGGTCGATGGTGAGGTTTTTATAAAGTCTTGCAATATAGGTCTTTGGAATTACATAACAGTTTGCGAAGCTAATCATTACACATACCCAGATTGTAAACTTGTTGGAAGAAGGTCGTTTGTAGAAAGGAAACACAGGGATGAATTCAGTGCATCTTTGAGTGCCAAGGCAGCTACAGCTGAAAGTATCGCTTATTCAAAAGAGTCAGGTAGAGATAGTGAAGTGAAATATAAAGTCATTAAAATCGAAAGGTTATATTCGGTGTAACAGTCGTTACACTCAGCCTAATTTTAATTTAAATGGAGTTTAATATGCAAACAAACGGTATAGAGCATTACTTAAAGGTTGGTGGTTTAGTTTGGAGTTTGGCATGTACTGTGGGGCAAGTATTCAGAATTAAAAATATCACTAACAAGCGGGTTGTATGCCAAGAAGTTGGTATGCTAACTCCCGATGGTATCGTGATGTTTGATTTAAACCTTTCACATAGCAATCATTCACCTGAGAATCTTTTTGAAGTTGAGTCTTATATTCCTGTGTTGTGATTTAAGTAAGAGTATTTACCTAATGCGCTTAAATCGCTTTAAGTGCATTGGTAAGTGTTTTTAAACTAGGAGTTAACATGGAAAATAAATCAATAGCATTTAGAGCTGGTGTAAAAGCAGCTGAGCTTGGTGTGCCGCTAGGGAGTAGCGGATTAGTTAATCTTCACCCTGATTCAGATCGATACGATCAGTTTATTGATGGTTATGAAAGCGTAAAGCAAAACGAAGAGTGTGATTGTGAAGCTTTAGGTAGTGAGTGTTCATTCTGTGAAGTTGATGA
The DNA here is from genome assembly GCF_018860845.1 of Pseudoalteromonas sp. C2R02. Lineage (NCBI taxonomy): Bacteria > Pseudomonadati > Pseudomonadota > Gammaproteobacteria > Alteromonadales > Pseudoalteromonadaceae > Pseudoalteromonas > Pseudoalteromonas sp. C2R02. The sequence continues at coordinate 37,173 of NZ_JAHKQC010000018.1, forward strand.
CTAATGGCTAAAGCTCCCACTAAAAAAGCGATAGTTCAGGCTGTTTGCACTAAGTTCAATATCAAACCTGAATATCTAAACATAGATAAAGATGATGGCTTTTATTATTGGACTGGATTTGCTGCATGTATGCTAGATGGTAGTTGTACTTACATTAAATACCTAAGTGATTGGACGTTGGATCGCTGGGTAGCAGATTTTGAAAGCAAGCTGGAAGAGTGGCAAGAGTACCGTGATGAAGGTGAGCGTGATATGAATACAGAAATAGAAAAAATCAATTGGGATATTGATAATACTGACGAACCTGAAGTTATTGTCTTGTCATATTCAAAAGATTGGAGTGTGCCAGATGAATAAAGGCGCTATAAAGCTAACAGACCTAATCAATAATGAATTTAATGGTGATAGAGTCGCAGCTGCAAAATCCGTGGGTGTATCGCGTCAATTTCTCAAGAACTGGATTAACCAAGACCGTGAAGTATTAAAGCTTGAATCTGGTGATTATATCCTAACTTCTAAAACAACTAAGATCTTCTCAGTAAATTAAGGATGATACATGGAAATTAAATCAGAAATTGATTACAAAAACTCATTAAAACACCGAGCAGATTTACTAGAAGCTTATTCTTTTTTAGGTTCTATAAATGCAGATGATTTAGATAAACAAATCAGTGAAGTGAATGCTCAAATTGCGCTTTATGAAGCACAAGAAAAGGAGCTTACAGGGAAATGAAGCGAAGCACAGCAACAAAGCATTTGAACACCATCATTGAAAGATTGAAAGAAAATAATGGTATGTTCTATACACCTGATTGCGATAGACCTATGGTTGTTGTTTTTGATGCGTGGGTATTTGGTTCTTATGCAAAAGGGAGTGACCAGCCAAACGACCTTGATATACTTTTTTCAAGTAAGAAATTCGGTGAATTCAATGCAGAAGCAAGCCTTGAAGGTAAAAGAGCGTATGATAGAGCTGTAATTAACATACGAAAAGGCATGAAGATGATTAGGGTTCACGATATAGGTATTGATGGCAATTATGGCGATATAGCAGAAACAAAGCAGTTAATCTTTAGTAGAAATAATTCATAAAATAATAGGGGGAAATAGTGTTAAAAATATTAGATTCTTTATTTCCAAAAAGAAGTGGTGAACTTGGCCTATTACTCGTTACATGCCAACTAGCAAAAGAAAATATATTTAACGCCAAAACTAATGAACTTATATTCCTTAGTGTTGCAAATATATCTCAGATTCATATTACAAAACACACTTTAAAGAAAAACAAAAAAGTATATTTAACGCTTCAGCAATTTGTAGATTATTACTTTATGCATGGCAATTCATACTCCAATGATGCTGAGGCTTGTCACGATTCACTTGTTATTAAAAAAACAATCAATTTAATTGATGGTATTATTAATTCGATACCACAAAGATATGCAGTATATGCACAAGACCAAGTTGATGATATAAAGCGGAAAATGCTATTTGCGGATTGATACTTTTCACGGTAAGTTATTCAGTAATTATTTAAATATGGAATGAAAATGGAAAATCAAAATAACAAAGAAGTAACAACGGATTCATGGAGCTGGAAAGAGATTTTACCTTTATTGGTTAAACCTCGCCCTGAAGGTACACCACCAGCAGGCGATAAAGAAAATAACGCTATTTTAGCAAGTCGTTCAGTGCTTGGCCTTGGCCTAGTATATTACTTTGCTTCATTCTTCTTTGCTGGTGGCCTGCCATCTTGTGATTCAGATGAAAGTACATCTATCGTTGCTCAGATTGTTAATGACTTACCAGTCGTTAAACGTGCGGGTGAAAAGTTTATTGAATTAAAATCCATCTCTGAAAATGGTTTTAATGAAGAGTCACAATTAAGATCGTGTGAAGCGACTTTAATCACTACAGCTGGTAAAGACACAGTGCAATACTCAGTTGCTTGGCAAGACCAAGATAAAGGCGAGTATTATGTTAACGCCCGTATTCTGTAATAGCTTTTAATCAGATCACTATCTTACCAAGTAAGTAATTTATGTTTATTTGCTTGGTTTGTTACCCACAAAACGCCCTTTTAACCTCAAATAAGCCATGCTACACTTCTAAATAACAAAACCATTAATTTGTTAGTACGTAAAATTACTAACTCACAAAGCCGAACTATCGACCTTAATCAAGGGAAGATGTAAATATTGCCTGAAGGGGAAGTTGAATGTCGAATAAGAGAATAGTCTCAGCCGAAATACCAGAGCATGACGAAGATATTATGGTAATTAAGTTCTCTGATGGCAGCGAGAAAGAAGAAGTATTATTTTACCCTGAAGGAGAGCGCGTTCAGTTGGATTCTTCAATTGTTGGTTTTCACCCGAACAATGAGGACTGGAAAATAATTGATGAAGAAATTTATCGTTTTAGCTCTTCAGTGTTGGGTATTAAGCGACCACAAGCTAAATCAGCAGCATCACGCCAAGCAAGTAGAAATCAGCGAATCATTGATGCAGGTTTAGTGCAACGTAAGGTTGTTGGTCATCCTGACGACTTTGAAGCTATTAGAGCGTATGCAGTTGAGCTGTATAAAAAAAGAAACATTGATTTTAAATAACCCTTTACCGTGAGCGCTCACGGTGCTATATTTAACTCAAGCTAATTATTTAAGGTGTTAAATATGAACAATTACCAAGTTACTACTACCCAAGGCGTTATTAAGTTTCAGGCTTGTGATTCTGATTTCGCAGTATGGAAAGCAAACGAAATCAATGCTATTGGTCTTGGTAATACTGAGCGTGTTGATTTAATCCTTATTTCTCATGATGAAATTAAAGCTAAGGACTTTGAGTTAAACTGTGGTCAATTCAACCTTGTTGGTGTTGGTGCTGATGCGGTTGAAGAGCTTGATGCAAGTAGCCTTGCTGATTTAAAGGATGAAGCAGACACCTTTGAGCAGGTTTGTTGGAGTCGCATGGATGAAAATAGCGGCTTGCCATTACCTTACACAAAGGAGCATTTAATGGAGAGTTTACATTCAACTCATACGCTATGCGGCCTGCTTATCCCGAACAAAAATGACGTGATGGACATTGCTTCAGAGCAAAGTACAGATATATGCAAGCGCTGTAAAAAAGCTAGCGGAAAACTAACACGAAAATTAAACAGTTAAGGAAAGGTGATCAATGAAGCCATCAACCAAGCTCAAAAAGGCAAATGTGCATTACAATAAAGCAATGGCATTGATTGGTTCATTAAGGGAGCAATTGGTGGCGCTTTTAGATGACGATAGCGCACATATTTCATTTGCTACCGATGGACTTGTTATTGCTTATCGTGGAGGTTTCGATAATGCTTGGCTTAACGTGATTGATATAGATGAATTAATGAGATTAACCGACAAAAAAGAAGCTCTTGAAATTTTAGATAAAGCAAGAATTTAAACAAGGTAAAAATATTAGTTAACCTAAACAAATTTAACAAGGGGAAATGACTTGAAAAGGCGAAAGTTAGATTTAAGAGCTGATGCTTATAGTTCTGCGGCTGATGCTTTGTTTCTTATAGCTGGTGATTGTGGCAATGAAGAAAAAGCGAAAGAATTCGAGTTTGTCGCTAAAAAGCTTGACCGAGAAGCTCATAGGCTTTTGAACGCCAAAGAATCTTAATAAAGGTAAAATGTGAAACATGACAACAATAACCAAAAGAACGCCAGCTGATGAAAATCATCAAGTCGTAACGGTTGAGGGTAGTAAGTGCCGAAAGTTCATGAAATCACCTTGTCCTGATTGTCCTTGGCGTAAAGATGCTGTTGGTATTTTCCCTGCTGAAGCTTTTAGAATATCTGCGCATACGTCTTATGATATGAATCAACATAGTTTCGGCTGTCATTCTTCAGGAACTAAACAACCTAAAAACTGTGCTGGTTTCTTGCTTAAAGGCTCGTATCATAATTTAGGTGTTAGATTGCGATTAATGAAAGGTGATTATGACTTATCTAAAGTATCAAGCAGTGGTCATGAACTTTTTGAAAACTACAAAGAAATGGCTGTAGCCAATGGCGTTTCACCAGACGATGAGCGCTTGGCTTTATCCAGAACAGATTAACACTCAAATCAATTTATCTAACCAATAACATACTAACAAAACCAATTAATTTAAATGAAATCGGTTTCTTTTATTTAAATAAGCGTATATTATTCATTTAACAATGTGTAACGCTCGTTACACGATTCTTATGTATGGATTACAGGGGTTAATATGTTTGATAACTCAAAAGATATTTGGACGTTAGCAAGTCGCTATCAAATGCATGGTGAAATAGCAGCTGGCGTTGTTGATGCGCTAAAAGTTAAAGCTGTAGATGCTGAAAAGTTAGATTGGTTGGAGCTGGTGGAATACACTAAAAGCAATCGCTACTGGCAAGATAGCAATTTCTTATCTCGCATTATGTTTGCTGTTACTGATAAAAAAGACGATGAACTAGACCGATTAGTTAAAGTCGGTTTAGAGCTAGATTCAAAATGGTTGAATGATCGTGTTTTTTGTTCCGTGGTTTCATACCGTAAAAATATCCGCTTAATGCATAGTAAATTGTGTGTATTGGCTGAATTACCCGTTATCAAGCAAAAGCCTAATCTAGTAGATAAAAACAAGCCTAATGAGGCATTAATAAACATCATAGCCACCAGCGTTGATTTTAATCGTTATTGCTATACCGCACATTTCAATGACCACACATCAAAAGTATTAAAGAAATCAGTTAAGCAAGAGTATAAATTTGCCGCCCAGCATCAAAAGGATGGCTATATCTCACTTCATAGCAGTACAAGGCTATTAAAAGAAAAAAGAGGCTTTGGAGATATTACAGGCCGCTTTAAAATTAAATTTGGAGAATAACATGGGAATGTCAGTAACTAAGTCTCAAGCGGAGTTGTATCAAGTTAGATCGGGAAAAGGGAGTTGCGCTTGGGGTGATATTACTTTGGTATGCGGCAAACAATCAGTTTCAGTGATGGCAACAAGTGACTATGGTAGCTTTGATTATTATTGGTCGCATTGTGGTGGAGAGCCTAAAGACTTTTTATGTGGTTTAGATTTTCAATACACAATGAAAAAATTAACCAATGGTAAATTGTACGTTGCTAATCCTGATGGTTATATAAAAGAAATCAAAGAGAACATTATAAATTCTAGGCGCTGTGAAACCTTATCCAGAAAAGAGGCCAGAACAGCTTGGCGTGAAATGTTGGAGCATCAAGAAGAATATCCCGAAGGTGACTTATTTTATAAAGGGCTTGTTGATCATGATTTATTTGAAAAAGTATTTGGAGATTATGAGTGCTTACCAAGTTCAACAACTGAGTGTTGTCATGCCGTGGATTTTTGGAAAGATATTTGGACTCCGTTTATAGAGTCATTACGTGCAGAATTAAAAGAAAGTGCCAGTAATAAATCATTGGAGGCTAAATAATGTCGATACTAACGCCTAATGTAGTTAAAGAACGATTTTTAAAAGATATTGAAAATCATAAAATGACTGTGATGCAAGATAATGGTTTATACCGACACTTAAACTTTTCTAAAGGTTCTATTAACCAGCACTTTAATTTAATTACTTACCCTGATCATCTTGTTATTAGCGGTGATATGGGGACTTTTATATTTAAACGTACAGAAGATATGTTTAAATTCTTTAGAAGTGATGAATTAGGCATTAATACCGGCTATTGGGATGAAAAGTTACAAGCCATTTCCAGATGGGCCGGATTAAAAGAGTTTGATCAAGAACTGGTAGAAGAGTCCATTAAAAATCGAGTAAACGATATTTGCGCAAATATAGAAGAGTATTTCTTTGACTATAAAGGCGATGAATATAAAACATGTAAAGAGTTTGAAGAGGCATTTAGACAAGAAGTATCAAGTCACTTTGAATATAAAGATTTAGACCAGCACAGGCACACTTCAGAGATAGAAGATTTTGAATCATTTATTATTGCTGATCTAGATTTTACAGATGCATGGGAGTGGTTTAATAGTGAGAAATACACAATTCAATACTTATGGTGTTGCTTTGCAATTGTTTGGGGTATTCAACAATACGATAAGCATTTAAAGAGTTCTGACAAAAAGAAGCAATAGATTAAAAACAAAACAGTTGCATACTAACAAATAAGGCGTATATTGATAATTGTTTCATGTTACAAGGCTAAGTTCCCAACGAAGCTCCTAAATTGCAAATATAGCGCAGAAACCTAACCGATTGGACGAGTCGGTTAGGTTTTTTTTTGCTTTCGATCTAACATCTACATACTAATAAATTAACCAGTTGATATTTTGGTATGCAAGATAAGAAAATATTATGTATTTCTACCGTTGGTAATATGCCTTGCGCTATTACTGCTGCATGGCGCGACCAAAAACTTACCATCTTTAAAAAAGACTTCTTTTCAACTTCAGCTGAAGATAATCAAACTAAATTAACTGAGTTAATAACTGATCGTGCAAAAAAAGGTTTCACGATATTCATTGAAGAGCGCTTTAAAACAATAAAATGTCGTGGTGCATATCATGTAAATCTCACTGATGCAGACAAGTTAGCAAAAACCCAAGTGGTAAACGTGGCTATGACAAATTACATAGCCATGACGCAATCTAATATGATTGCTTTTTCTGAAGCTGTGCCTAAGTTCGCCATTGCACAATCAAACATTGACGAAAAGATAGATGATAGCGGCAAAATAACCTATTCACTCGATTGGTCAGCAATCAAAGCAGATCATAGGGCATTGTTATTAGTTATCTATGCTGTTGTCAGTAACGATCCTACTCAGTCAGTTGTATTGAAAGGCATCTTCAGCGCCTTAAATAAAACAAAAGAAAAACTATCACCCGTAACTACACGAATAAACAACCTCAAGTCAAATGATGCTAAACGCGCACAGGCTCTTATAGATAAATCTCCATGCTTACCTATCAATAGCACCAAAGGCGTTCCAGAGGGGTTTACACTTGTCGAATAAACTATCTCGATTATCAGATGAAAACATAGCCGATCCTATTTTACGTGGTGTGATGTATCGCAAGTTACTAGCACTTAAAAAAGATGACTGGATGGATTACGTTATTAAGGTTGATGAAGAATTTAGACCTGATTTAGTATCGCACCGCATTTATGGTACGCCTAGTTGCCGTTGGTTAGTCATGCTGGTGGCTGGTAACTCAGATGAACTAGATCCATTACCTGTTGCTACTAAGTTGTTATTTCCACCAGCTAACATCATTAGACAAACCATTATTCAGGCTGGTAAGTAATGCCTGAACAAGTTTCTAGGTTATCGCCTAATCGGATTGAAACTGAAGAGTTGAACGCTCGGCAGTTTAACGCTGCATTTAATAAAATTAATAATGCACTGAGTAAAACTAGAACAAAGCAATCTAAAAGATCGCTCACACCAGCACGTTTAAAAGGTAAATCTAAAGCTGATTTAATTAAGTTAGGTCACAAGTCTGATGGTACGCCATTTACCAGAGAAGATTTACTTGTATTCGATAAGCAAAAAAAAGCGCTAGGTGAAAAGTTTAACTCAGGTGAAAAAGGTATTCCTGTTGCGCAAGTGATCAGCGCTTCACGTTCTATTGATATAAAACGTGCTAACAATACCGTTGACGATAATACAGGCGTTACAACTGCTTCTATTGTTGGTATGAAGTCAGATGTATTGATAGGTCGTGTTAAAGCGTCAGCTGCATCTAAATATACAGATCATAGAGTGCAAATTAGGCTTGAAAGTTATGTTGAACACATGACTGAAGCCGAACCGACACAAAAAGGCTATATCAACGCTGCTAAAAAGGCCATGAATGGCAATATCTCTTTTGATTGTGATTGTGGTAGGCATCAATATTGGTATCGCTATCTAGCGACTATAGGCGGCTTTGCTTTATCACCTAAAGAGTTTGCCTTTCCTAAAATTAAAAATCCTCGCGGTCACGGTGTCGCTTGTAAGCATGTATTACTCACAATCAATAAAATGCAGTCAGTTTCATGGTTGCGCTTAGTTGCTAGTGAAATGTCAAAGTCTGCGCGTAAAGATGGTTTTGGTGATGATCCTAAAACATCAAATGTTATTTTCGATGATGCTGAAATAGAAAAGTCTCTTAAATCAAATCGTAGAGGAAAAATAGATCAGGCCAAATATAAAGAAGCATACGACAAGCACTTAAAAACCCAAAAGAAAATGGCTAAACGTGCCAGTACCGACAAACAGCGCATAGCTGAACTTGAATCATTACTTTTACGTGCCAGAAAAGAAAACGCCAAGTTATACATGGCGCAAACCGCAGCTACTTCACCAAAAAAACCAAAAGCCAAGCAGCAAAAACCTAAAAAACCAAACATGGAAGAGAAGCTAAAAGGCTTTATGAGTAACGCTAAAGATTTAGGCGTGAGTAAAGATAATGCATTAGCTGCATTTGCCAAAAAGCACAAAACAACAATAGAGAAACTTAAATCTATGCAGGCCAAAAAATGACAATTAGAAATAAGTTAAAAAATCATACTAAACACAATGAATTAATGGCAATGGTTTGGAATAAATCCATTGAAAAAGATCCTAATGGTTACGATGGTATCTTGTGGCCTGTCATTACTGCAACGGCTGCGCCTGTTGTTGACTCTCCTTATGAGGAAGATGTTGCTATCTCTATTGATGAAGTAGAAAACGAAACTGAATTAGGTGAGCCAGAGTTAATTGTGCTGGTGGATTTTCCTAATAAAGTAAGTGGCCTCGATGTTGATGCCAGCGGTGATGAATTTACAGGCGAGTTTGAAGAACCAATAGCCGTAAAGATAAATAAGATAGCCATACCCGAAGGGAGTGTTGTTATGTTTAAGGTTGAAACTGGCGCGAATGAAAGTAAACCTCAGTATTATGCAGTACAGGCCGTAAGAGGTATTGGTAGCCAAGCAATGACAAATATTTATTATTTATTACCGTTTAGTGGTGATTTTGATTTATTATCCGATTCAATCTTACTAACAAATTAACCGTAACTACAAAGGCGTTATAGTGGAAATAAAAAACGGAACAAGAGAAACAACCTGTTTGCTTGATGTTGATAGTGCTTTTGGTAAGTGGCTTGCTAATGCTTTTGTCGGTTCAATTGTTAGTGATGGCGATAGAAAGCAAAACAAAGATACGGTTAAGTTTTTAAGTGATAATCCACAAGGTAAAATCTTTAGATTTGATGATGAAGGTACGCCATTAAAGTTTAAACAGCGCCTAGCTAAGTTATCTAAAGAAAAAGGTTTTGATGCTACATTGCCAGCGGTTTATTACTCTCGCGCTGATACTGTTGATGTAGCTGATTTAAGCAGCTTTACACCTTTTGAAAGTGAATACTATGAGTCTGAAGATAAGCAATTTGAAGTAACAATATTTGATGATAAAGCGGCCTTTTCTTATCGTGTGATGATTTGTGCATGGGATAAGTACACGTTAGATAACTTAATGCTCTTAGTTCGCACTTACTTTAGACAAGTATTGATGTTTAAAGATGCCAACGAAAAAATAAAAAGTAACTTATTAGAATGCTTTCCTATTTCAAGCTCTTTTACAGCTAAAACGCAGATCATGAATATTGATGTTGAATTAAAAGTTGAAATAGATTCAATCGGATCTGAAATGCTAAGTGATGCCTCTTTACCTTTAAAAGAGCAGCGACTACTCGCAAAGGAAATTGAAATTAGAGTGATAACAGATGTTAAAACAGCATATTGCATTCAAAGTGTTGATATGAAAGCTGAACTATTACCGCATGAGTTGATATTATGAGTCAAACCTTAGTTAAGCGTATTACATGTGATGGTGAGCCGTTAGAAATGGCTTTAATGATAGATTGCGCTTATATAGAAACAATAAACCTAGATGGTGCAATGCTTATTTTGCACTTCAATGATGAAGCTGCTTATATTCGGGATGATGGCGGTGTGAAAGCGGGATCTATTTTAGAAGTTGAGTTTGATGATTTAGTTAATGAATCTTTCACAGAGTCATTTGAAGTTATGATGACACCAGCGACCAAAGATAACGCCATAGAAATAAACTGTATTCAAAAGCATGTAGCAATAGCCAAAAAGCCAGCGCAGCAACCGATATTCTTTGTTGATAAATCTATCAGTGACATAGTGCAAGTTTTATTACCTGAAGCTGGTGGCTATGAGATAGATAGTTTTGCGGGTGTATTTACTTATCATTTAAATACAGGCAATTCCCCTTCTAAGTTATTACGTAAAATAGCTAAAGATTTAGGCGCATGTATTTATATGAATCGCGGCATTGTTTACATGAAAAAGATGAAAGCAATTGATGAAACCAGTCCGACTATTACTTTAGAATACAAAAATCCTTCAGCTGAAAAGCAAATGACAGACATATCACCTTTTGATGTATCTAAACTCTACGCTAGAAAACTCGGTAAAGCGCATTTCTCTTGGTCTATGACACAAGGCTTAATATCTGATGAAAGCGCGCAAGGTGCGCCTGTATTTACACCTAGCCGCACACAAGCACAATTAAAAAACTTACCTTTTAGCTTTTTGCCTGTGATGAACTTTTCAACTTTTGGTGATTTAAATATTTTGCCATCTAAAAAACTTGAATTGATATTCCATAGAGCGCAAACAGAAAATGTAATTGATGAAAGCTTACCTGATATTGCCACTGTCACTAGAACAACGCATTTTCAAATAGGTTTAAATTATTTGTGTGAAGTGGAGGTGTCACTTTATGAACAATATTAATGATGTAGTACAGCCAAAAGGTTTGTTGCTCGGTGAATATCGCGCTGTTGTTGTCTCAGTTGATGATCCTGATCAGTTAATGCGTGTTCAAATAAGATTACTTAATTTTTGGGATGCTTTATCAGATAGCGACCTGCCTTGGGCTGAATATAAATTACCAATTGGTGCAAGTATCAATCAAGGTGGATTTGAACCTTGTTCAGTAGAAGATCTGGTATGGGTTGATTTTATTGGTGGTGATAGTCGTTGCCCTCGAATTACGGGTTCATGCCATTATGCGCCTGATAACATTCCTAACATGCCACATGAAGCTTTTGAAGGTGAAAGCAAGCATGAACACATAAGGCTTGATGATGAGCCACAAGTGCCACCAGCGCAGTATCATAAAACCGTTGTGTATAGTCGCTTTGGTGTATTAATCGAAATTTCTGAAGATGGTAGTTATCGACTAACACATAAAGAATCAGGCACTAACTTTGAATTTACAGCTGATGGTGATGCAGTACACCACACTGAAGGGAATACTTTTAAAAGTGGCACTGGCAATGTAAACGAAAAGTTTTTAGGTAATCAATTAATAGAAGTTGGCGGTACTTCAAATACAACGATAACAGGTGTGCATAATAAAGAGTTAAAAGACCTATCAACTGAAGTATACAGAAAACATAAAACGATTAATGCTGATAAAGATTGGTCATTAAACGTAAGCGGCAAAGTTAATATAAATGTCACGGGTAATGCTTCTATTACAGCTGAAAAAATAGAATTGAATGGTGGTTCAGGTGTTGTGACTAAGGATTCTACTTGCGCTTATACTGGCGCGCCTCACTCTCATTGTTCAAGCACTGTTACGGCTGGTATGTAATGGCTTTATCATCAAGTGCAGTAGCGGCACAAGCAATGTCAAATATTAGTGGGTTTGATTTTAATAATCCACACAATAAATCAAAAGAATTTATAGAAGCAGCAGCAAAGGGCGCTGTTGAGGTTTTGCAAAGTGATGGTTTAGTAATTGTTAACTCTCATGCTGGTGGCTCTTATGGTGTAACAGGCGTTACACAATCTTCTATAGAGAGTAAAATCAAGGGCTACATGTCTAGTTTTACATTCACAGGCGCGCATTCTAAAGCAGGAACACAACCTAAAGCCGTTGCAAAAGCCGTTGCAGATGTTGTTACCAGCAAAGCAAAGGTGAACGTGCCTACTGACAGTAGCGGTACTTTTCCTATTTTATATGTGACAGCTGGTGATATTAAATCAGGTATAGAGTCAGTGTATATTGCAGAAGGATTTAAATTAGGCAATGAATATTGCCAAAGCAGCAAGGTTATAGATGCTTTATCTACAGCGCTTGCAGATGCGATAACTAACGGTGCTAAAGTTGCCGTAAATGGCGTGGCTGGTGGTTCTTTTCGCATAGTTTAATACTAACAAATAAACCGTTTATCTATTATAGAGGTAAAGATGAATACAGATGAAAGCTTAGGCTACGGCCTAGTCAGTGAAGCGCACTTGGATATGATCCTTGATGATGTATGTAACACACTTGGCAATGGCGGCAATAACAATGCCTCGATTGCTGGTAAAGAGGTTGTTGCACAAGAAACTTTGTTAGGCACTTATCCAGATAGCAGTGTTTACGGTCAAGGTGCTGGATTATTCCAGTTTGATGAAATTGGCTTTGATGATGTAGTCGCAAGAGTGCGAGAAAAAGACTATTTAAAAGTTTTAAACAAATACCGCATTGATATTAAAAAAGTAAAGTTAAGAGACTTAGATTTTAATCCGTTAACATCTGCTATTTTTTGGCGTTTAAAGTATTTAAAAATTACTGCGTCTATTCCAAAAACTTTAGAAGGACGCGCACAGTATTGGAAAGATCATCATAATTCTGAAGCTGGCGCGGGTGAGCCTGAAGAATATATCAATAATGCTAATAGATTAATTTACAACAAAGAGGCTGCTTAATAGTGAGTTTAGAATCAGAAACGCTGGCGTTTTATCAGCGTAAAGCAGAAGAAAAGCGTCAGCAGTGGCAAGCTGCATTAGATAATGGTGAGAGTGATAAAGCTGAACAGCTATTAGCAGAGTTCAGCTCTTACCAAAACCAAGTTGATATAATGACAATTTAGCAAAGGTGATTAATGGAATGGTTAACAAGTTTATTTGATGTTGGTCTTGGTGCTACTGGTATTGGCGGTGTTGTTACTGGTGCAATTGGTGGCGCTGTTGGTGTGGTTACTAAGTATTATCAAGAGAAACAACGCCAAGAGTTTGAAGTTAAGCGATGGGCTAATGAAAAAGAGTTGTTGATGATCAACATAGAGGCTGATTCACAAAAAGAAAAAGCCTTGTCATTATTTAACTCTTTAAAAGAAGATGCCAATCTATCTAAAAATGCCTCGCCTTGGGCTAATAGCATCAAGGTGATTTATAGGCCATTCCTAACAACCTTATTAATCTTTTTATCTGCTTATATGTTTTCATCTATTATGAGCGGTTTAACAGAGGGTAATGCGCTATCGACTGTATTTACGAATAGTGAGTTAAAAGAGTTAATACGTTATATGGTTATCTCAGTGTTTTTCACTACGACTACAGCCGCAAGCTGGTGGTTCTGTGAAAGAGCGTTAACGCCTAGTTTTGCTAAATAATAAACTTGCAAATAATACGTGTAACATTCGTTACACGTACTTTTAGTTAAGTCCAATTACGTTAAATGATTTTGCTTTTGTTTTCACAACAAAATTTTCTAAGTAATCTAGTCTTACCCATGTTTTAGGTTCACCAGTTCTTGCTTTTCTGATCATAAAAACATGATCTTTATTTTGGCTTACACCAAACAAAACAAAATGTTTGTTATCTATTTTTCTTGCCACAACTTCATCTATACCACCCGTTGCAACTAATCGTTTAAATTCACCTGTGCCTATATATTTCTTTTCCATTTATAAATGCTCGTTTTGTTATGTATTAAACAATGGTTTGTATCATATTGCTTTGATTCTACCAGTAAATACAAATACTAACAAAAATAAGAAAATAAAAACAAAAATAAGCTACAAGGCTTGATTGGTATGGGTTTAAAGTGCTTTTTAATTATAATTGTATTATATAAACACCTGTTTTATATGCGTTTTTTATTTTGGTTAAATTACTCTCAAGATTAAACTAACTGAGAAGAGGCTTTTTATTGCCTTTCGATTACTACTAACAAATTAACGGAATGGTATAAAATGACTAAAAACCCTGAAAAATTTCAAAAGCGAGTGGTAGATATAGCCGTTCGCGCTGGCGCGATGGCTAAAGCGGTTGTTACTCCGCAATTCGATAAAGATTCTCAATTCATTCAAGATCCAGCTCAACGTGTAAAGGGTGTTGCTGCGGCATTAACTGGCGGTGCATTAATGCTGGCGAGTTCAGGTGTTTCAGCAAGTAATCACATTACACCTGAAGAAGCTGTATTAATCGCACCTATTTGGGCGCAATCAGTTCAAGATTATGAAGCCGTATTTGGTCAGTCTCCAAGTGAAGAAATGTTCGCCTCTGCTCATCAAGTAGTAGAAAACATTTTAAAGGCTGATACATCTGCTCCAACTGCAACTCAAGCAGGCATGATGTTAGCATCTGCGGTTAGTACATCTAAAACAGATGGTATATTAGAACGCGCGCGTGTTATCGCTATGGTATTGCCTGTATTTTTACGTTGTGCAACAAATGATGCCGTAACACTTATCCCTGCGGGTAAAGATGTAGCTGAAATCTTTCGTGTCCATACCATTGCTGGTACAACTTCAGGTGAGCTAACTAAAGGTGAAGTTATTGCGGAAGGCACAGTAAAGCAATTCTCACAACAGCGTCAGCGTTATGAGTTTGTTGCAGCACAACAACCAGATGGCACGAAAAAAGACTTTACCTTTACTTCTGTAACAGATTTACCATCTAAAAAAGCGCATAAAATAAAACTTGATACATCTAAAATTCTTGTAAACAGAAAGCCTGTAGCAAAAGAAATTGGTGGACAATTTATTGGTATAGCAGATGTTGGTGGAACGAATGTTACATTTACGTGTTCGGTTGATCACGATACAGGTGTATTCACTGTTAATACAGGTGCAGAAACGCTTGCTGATGGTGTTAAATTACATGTTATTTTTGAAATTGACATTGAAAACGCAGCTGAATTAATTCCTAAAATTCAACATAAAATGTCATCTGTTGAAGTTCGCCCGTTTGAAGTTGCTATGGGATCAGAGTTAAGTATTCAAGCAATGCATAAAATGCAACGTGAACATGGTGTTGACTCTTTAGCAATGTTAGTTAGCACTATGACTAACTTAGTATCGTATGAAACTGATACGCGCAGATTGTTAGATATGACATTCTACGCAAGCGCAGCAAATGAAGCATTTAATAAATACACAGCACCTAACGCTTACTTTAAAGAAGTGTATGAACAATTCGGTGAATATGTTTCAGGCGTTTCAAAAGCAATGCTTGCTGCTAATAAAAAGTCTGGTATTAAAGTTGGTTACGCTGGATCGAACGCTTCAACTTTCATTCAAGCACTACCTAGTAACTTATTCACTCCAAATCCAAGCTACGTGCAATCTCCGCAACTTAATTTCTTAGGTACGTTACGTGGTGGCATTCGCATTTATGAAGTGCCGTTTGCACTGCCTGATTTAACTACAGATCAAATTCTTTGGTGTGGTAAAGGTCAAAATCATGGCGATGCTGGTTATATTGCTGGTACTGCTATCCCTGTGATCATGCATAACCATGAAACACAAACAGACCTTATTAAGCGTAATACGCTTTGGGGTTCAGAATATGGTGAGCTTCATCCTGATAATGGTGAAGCTTACTTCATCAAATCAACAATCGTAGATACAGCGCCAGTTTAACCATTGGCATTTAAATCTAGTTACACGATAAACCTAATCTAAAAGCCTTGAAAAAGGCTTTTATTGGAGAATTTGATGAAAGAAGAAAATAAACAAAGTGAAAAGCTTAACTTTCTTGTTGTGAATCGCTCAGGTTCAGCAATGAAAGTTGGTGATTTTCAACTGTTAAAGTTTGGCGAACAGCCAAAAGAAGGTCAGCCACTTAATGCAACTCAAAAGAAAGCTGACTTTATAAAAGCGCATTTTGACGCTGCACAAATAAACACTGTTTTTAATTTAGTTGATCTTGAAGCTGAAGCCGAAAAAGAAGCCGAGCGTCTAGCTAAAGAAGAAGCCGAGCGTTTAGCTAAAGAAGAAGCTGAAAAAGAGCGTCTAGCTAAAGAAGAAGCTGAAAAAGAGCGTCTAGCTAAAGAAGAAGCTGAAAAAGAGCGTCTAGCTAAAGAAGAAGCTGAAAAAGAGCGTCTAGCTAAAGAAGAAGCTGAAAAAGAGCGTCTAGCTAAAGAAGAAGCTGAAAAAGCATCTAAATCAGCGGCTAAAAAAAACACTCAAAAAAATAAGGACGTTAAATAATGAAAATTAATTCTTCATTGTCTCTCGTAGCGCAAACTGTTATTTCAGCAATTAATTCTGATGCAACATTATCTGCCACAAGTTTAGGTGCTACTAATGCTTTTGGTGCTGTTGTTGTATCACCAAAAGGCGCGCCTTTTAAAGTTTTACCAGTGAATCAAGATAACTGGAAAGCAACTTTAGGTAAGCCATACCATCCAAGTGCAGGTACAAAAGCAGATTGTTTACGCCAGCTAGGTGAGTCAGTTTCAGCGTCTAATGGTTTTGTTGTTCGTGCTGTTGCAGCTGATGCCGCTTATCCGATTATTCATGCTCATAAATCTGGTGGATCTACTCCATTTTTTACTGGCACTGAAACAACCTATGGCAACACTGTTGCTACGCCTGCTGGTTCTTGGGCTACTTTCAATATTATTGATGGTGATTCAGCGCGTACTCGCAAGTTATCAGTTACGCCAAGCTCTGATGGTTCTAAAGATATATTAATAGAACTATTTGAAGATAATCCGACAACAGGTATTGATCAATTAATTAAAGATTGGACTGTAAACTTATCTTTTGATGCAGTAGACGATCTTGGTCAGCCTATTTACATTGAAACACCGATTAATAAGCATGAAGTATTAAGCGTTAAAGTTGATCCTGCTGCAATATTCTCTGAAGTCGAAGTGTTAGATAAAGCCGAGTTCACAAAAGCAAACGATGGCGGTGCTATTACTGCTGCGGATATGATTAAAGCGCTTGATTTACTTCATAATTCAACCCATTACCTGACTGCTTATGTGGCTATGGGTTTATATGAAGCAACATATCTTCAAAAATTAGCACAGTACAGTAACGAACGTCTTATTGATTGTTTTGCTGATGTATCACCATTGCTCACTTATGCAGCGGCACTCACTGAAGCCACCAGCTTAGGTATCAATAATTACCACGTAAGTATGCATCATTTTCCTGTTATCGCTGAAGATCCATATTACGGTGGTGAAGCTATTTGGGGCGTGTCTGGTGCTGTTTTTGCTGCAAAGGCAAAAGGCCGCAACATTACTACAGGTGGCACAATTGGTGTTCACTACAGTCCTGCTGGTGTTGACCTTGCAACATTACCAAGAGCAAATACACGCTTAATGGATGGTGTCGGTGTACCTGATTATAACGCGATGGTAACTGCTCGTTTAAATAAATTCAGTGCTAAAGGCGGTAACTTATTCATTGATGACTCATTAACCATGTGGTCAAGAAATGACAACTTACAATTGCAGCATGTAGGCGCTGTTGCTGATGAAATTAGCAAGCGTTTCTACCAAGGTTCTGATGATTTACGTCATAAACCAGATGGCACAACTGAGCGCGGCCTTAAAAAGCTACTGCAAAAAATTGGTGATGATTTTGTTGCTTCAGGCGCATTAGTTAAACCATCTGATCCTGCTAATGGCGATGCTGAATTTACTTATGAAGTTAAAAAAGCGTCCTTTGATACATGGTCTTGTCGTTGGTTCTTATCAATTACTGGCACAAATCGCATAACGATTGGTGAACCAATTCTCGTTGGTTAAGCAAACTAAGTAGTAACAAATTTATTGCAGTCTACACCAAGGCTGCATAAGGAATATAAATGAAAAAAAGTAATTTTAGCCGAGTGAGTATGTTAGCTAGTTGCATTGGTGTCGCTGTTGCTGATCCTGCAAAGGCCGCACCTGAAGAGCCTAAAGACCTTATGCTTGCTTCAGCTGGTGGTGATGACATTAGCTCAGTTGATGACTTTGCCGTTAAAGGCTTTCGCGCACAAGCAATGGCTGCAACGCTTGAGTTTTTAAAAGACGATGACGTTAACAGTTATGAAGGTTTTGAAGCGTTAGCAATTGGTATTGCGGATCTTGATGAATCTGGTGAAGTTGATGATGATGAAAAATCATTCTTCAATGACATTTTAGGCTTTATGGCTGATTCATTGGTTGTGTTAGGTGCTGATCCTAAAGCGGTATCAGACTTTATAGCTAATGAAGATGACGATGCAGCTGAAGAGTTTAAATTCAAACTGTCAGAAGAAGCCAGTAACGATCAAGATGCGTTAATTTCTAAGTTTATGTCAGCTGATGAAATGATGTTAGCGGCTACTGCTAAGGTTATTCGCAATGGCAAAGTGAAGTTAATTAAAAAGCCTTTAAAGAAAAGACGTATTAGCTCTGCTCAAAGAAACGCACTGAAAAAAGCGCGTAAAAAGGCGCATTCATCTGGTGCTAAACAAGCTCGTAAAAAGTCTCTACGCCTGCGAACTTCAAGAGGCATGAAGTAACGTGGAATCTTTCGGTGTAGGGGCTGATGCTGAAGTAAGTGATGCTTATAAAGTGTTTATAACTCAAGAAGTAGATGGTCGCTCTGTAACCGTTGTCGGTTATATAGGCGAGGGTTCTGCTACTGAGTTAACTGCTGCATGGGATAGTCCTTTCGCTGAAGATTCAGCTGGTGCAAGTTTTAGTAAAGCTGGTGGCGCTATTCAGTCCATTTCTCAAGATGAACAGGATGGCGGTTTAACCAGTGTATCTACTTGGAACTCACAACAAGTATGGTCTGGTAACTCTCCTATTTCACATAACTTTACTTTGTATTTGAAAGCTTATGCTGATGCAAATAGAGAGGTAGACCTTGCTATTAAAGAGTTAAAGAAAATGGCAAGTCCTGAACTCAATTCAAACATGATAGGCGGTAGAACACCGCAAGTTGTGACATTAAATATCGGTCGTCAGCGTATCTATCAAAACATTGTGATTGAAACAGTAGGCCATGAAGAAGATGCACCAAAAACACCAGATCGTTTTTTTACGAGAAATACAGTGACGCTTAGCTTACAAGCAAAAGGCGTAGTTAATAGAAGTCAAATTAGATAGAGGTACAAAATGGCAGATAGTACAGGTAAACCTAGTTTTTTGAAAAAAGCGATGTTAAAAAATCGCTCAATCGGTCAAACGCTTAAAGGTTATGAGTTTAAATTAACAATTGCTGAATTCCCTGATTTATCAGCGCACTTTAGAACGTCACAGTGGCCTGCAACAAAGCGTGAAATTGTAGATGATAATGGTTTTATGGGCGTATCTATGCCGAGCTATGGCGCACTAGATAATTCACCAGAAATTACAATTACTGCGGTAGAAAATATCGAAGGTAAAGTGATGGAAATGTTGCGTGATGTCATTGTGAACGGCAAAGAAGTCACAATAACAATGGAGGCAATGCCAGAATCAGCAGATGGCATTCCACCATCTGCATTAATCCGTGAAATGGAATACTGTTTATTAACCTCTGATGCTATTGATGCTTCAACTGAAGATACAACAACAACAGTTAAACCTAGTATCACAGTACGTTGTGGCTGGCTTAATGAAGATGATGTGAAAGCTTAAATTCCCTACTCCCTAAGACAAGGAAGTCTTATTTTAATTGCTCACTGCTTTTGAGGTTGATATGACACCAAATCAAGTTAAAGAAATGGCCTTGTCCAAGTTTCCTATTTTGTTATTTGATAATGCAGATACGATTAATGTCATTCTAAAAAGTGCATTAATGTTTTATCAAACGAAAGTAGCGGTAATAAAACAAGTTGAAATAAAAATAGATTTAGAAACAAAGCTTACAACTGCATTACCCAATGATTTTTTAAAAGGTGCAAAATTATCGGGCGTTGATGGCAATTGTTTTTCTATTTTCCCTAGCAATAATGTGTTGAAAGTAGATATAACTAAGCACTACAAGCCACCAGCGACATTAACGTACTTTGCAAATATCTGTGATGTTGATTTTGATACATATCAATTGCCACCAGAAATAATCACTAACTTACAAGATTACTTAGAAATCTTGATCCGCATTCCAAACAATGAACTAAAAAGCGCAATATCAGCGCAAAGTGAAATACTCGATCCGACTGTGCAAATCCATCAAGAGCTATTGCAAGAAAAAAAAGAGCTTGAGGCAAAAATGATTGCAGCTGCACCGCCTATTCCAATGACGAGTTTTTATTAATGGCTGATGCGACATTAGGCCGTAGAAAGCGCGGCTATCAAAAGCATAAAGCGCAGACTTATCAGCAACAGTGGGCGTTTAGGGTGGTTGTGCCTGATTCTACAATTGATTTTGACCTATTTGCCAAAGACATAACTTATGGCGCAGTTGAAATAGAAGGTGAAGCAAAAGTGATAGGCGGTGGTACGTACACTGAGCCAGTAAGTGCCGCACCAGTGATTTTAGGTGTCACTATCAGAGATAACGAATTAGAAGAGTTTGCTACGTGGTTTGATGCACAAGCCGCAAAAATAATAAATCCTAATGGCACAAAAAACTTACCTGTTAATTACTTATTTAACATTGAAGTTTATAGCATTTTAAAAAACGACACTGAAAAACTAAGGCATACATGGAAAGTGTATGCAGCAAGTCGCGGTGATCGCACTGAAAGCGTTGATGATCTTGGAACGTATGTTTCATATCCAGTCACGTTCCAACAATATTATTCACTAGGTTAAATTATGATCCCACAATTTACATTACCAAGTAATGATAAAAAACACATAGAGTTTAGTTCTCCAAATATTCAAATGGCGATTGATTACGCTGATTTAGTTGCTGATATGGAATGTGAAATAGCCACTGGTTATTTAGATAAACTCAATATTTCATTTGATATAAATGATAAAAACACTTCATCTGCTACTTGGACTGCACAAGATCGCATTGCAGCTTTATTATGGGTTTTCTATAACACCAATGAAGAACCTTTCTTCTCCACATCATACAAGTGCCAATGCGGTGAAACTCATCATGTTGAGTGTGATTGGGGGGATTTGTTAGAAGAATTTAGCCAAGGCAATTTAAACCAGACACAAGAAACACGTTTAACAGATTCTATTGTATATAAAGTTACGCCTTTTTATGGGTGGGCTGAACAGCACCTTGAAATGATGCGGTTAGATTTAACTGAAGAGCAAGAGAAAGGTATTTTAGCTGATATAAAAGTTATGCGCGTATTGCTGCAAATTGAATTCAAAGGAGCTGACAACTCCACTTTTGAAAGTCGTATTGAAAACGCTGTAAAAATGAAATCAACATTATCATTAGCTGAATTTAAAGTGCTGACTGAAAAAGTAAATGAGTACAACACTTTAAATCCTCACGGCCTCAATTCAATTGTAAGCGAATTAGGCGAGGTGACGCTGTTAACACCTCCAATTGATTGCGCTAACAAAGAGAAGGAGGCAGGAGAGGTCGAACCAACACGATTACGCCTGCATTTTCGGGGCAACGACTACTTGCCAAAAGTTAACTGAAAAAGATTGGTTGACCATAGTTAAAAACCTCACGATTTGGGGCGGTCAGCCAGTAGATGCAATTTTGCAGTGTAAGCAGCAAATAGCACTCATTTTAAATACTGAATTAACAGAAAAGCACAAGGTTAAAAAATGACAAAAGAGCTTGAAACATCTGAAGTGACTGAAGCTAAACCTATCAATGCAACTTCAATTGAAGCAGTTAAGCCAGTTGTGAGCGATGTTACTGTTAATAATTCAGTTGAACTCGCTGATGTGATCACCGCAATTGAAAAAACATCTACTAAAGAGTTAGGTGTTTTAGCATCAATTGAAAAATCACTCAGTAGAAAGGCTCTTGATGTTGAAAGTGCGGCAATACATAAACCATCAATACCAGTTCAAAATCTAGATAGTGTGAAACCATCTAAAACGATTGTTGCGACTGAACAATCAGCAGTCGCTAAAAACAGTATTCAAAAAACAGAAAGTATCAGCGCTGAAGCATCAAAATTAATCAGTAAGATTGAAAAGTCACAAGCAAGCAATGAAATATCAAGAAGCAATGAAGAAACTGTAAATGTTATTGCTCAATCTCAAAGCAAAAGCGTTTCAGATAGCAAAGTTAATGCTGTAGAAAAGAAAATAAGTACAATTACTGAAAATGCTGTCAGTACAAGTACAACAAACAATAAAGATAAATCTCAAGTAATTAAACAAAGCGCTAATGAATCAGTAGCAAGTAATAGCGTTAAGGAAACAAAGCAAACAAGCATTTCTGAAGCTGTAAACAGTAAGAGCATAGCAAGCTCTAAAACTGACAATTCGAGTACCATAGAAAGTATCGTAAAAGGCGATGATGGTCGCTATCGCAATGAAAACGGATCTTTTGCATCTAAAGCACAAATTAAAGAGTTTGAAAAATTAAATAAGCCTGACAGTGAAGATAAAGACAAAATAGCCGACTTAGAAAATAAATCTTTATTAGTAAAAATCAAAGATTCAATTATTGATAGCGCAAAATCAGACGATGGTGAAAGCTTAATTGGTAAGTCTGTTTTTGGTTCTGTTTACGATATAGCGCAAGAGGCTAAAGGTTTATACTCTGAAACTGTAGACTTAAAAGAAAAAACAGTTGAAGTTTTAACTAAAAACTCACAAAGCGATAGCGATAAAAAAATTGAATCTGAAGAATCTCAGGTAACTAATAGTAAAGATGTTGCCACTGGCACTAGCAGTGGTGCTAATGAAATTAAATCAACTGACACACAAGCCAGTTCAAGCGCTGAAGCGATTAAAGGCGTTTCAACTAATGTAAGTAATACTGAAGATAACAAATCGTCTAACGCGCGTTACACAGAAATCAACACGATTAACAGCGAGCCATTAAAAACAAATGTATCTAATGATTTAAATACAGTCTCAGTTGATATTAAGAGCGTTAATGAACAGCTTTTAACTGAATCTAAAGATCACACGGCATCACTGCGCGGTATTTTAGAGTCTACAAAATTTAGCGGTACAAATAATAGCAATATGAGTGTAAGCGATAAATTAAAATCGTTTTTCACAAAAGATAAAAACAGCGAAGTAAATAACGAGCAATTAAATACTGAAACAAATGAAAATGTCAAAAAAGAAACTAACCAAGATAGCAGTAAGTTTAGTATTCAAAGCATTAAAGAAAAAGCCTTTGCTTCAGTATCATCAAGAGTTCAGTCTGTAAAAGATAAGTATAGCGATGTAAAAACCAAGCTTACGCCTTTTAATGGTGCGTCTAATGATGAAGCTAAAGATAAAAAAACATCATTTATAGATCAGGCCAAAGAGAAAATATCATCATATTTTAAAAGTGATAGTTCGACTGTTAACAGCTCAACTAATAACAACCAAGTTTCAGATAATAAAACTGAATCTATCAGTGCAAATAAACAAGTTGAAAAACAATCTAAATCAGCTGTCAAAGGCAATACTCAAAATACAGGTAATGTAGAAGATCAAATACTCGCTGAAATACAAGGCCAATCAGATGTACTGTCCGATATTTTAGATGAAACCAAAGCTAATTCGGGTGGTGCTGGTGGCGGTAGTATCATTGATGATCTGTTAGGTGCTGGTGGCGGTGATTCAAAAGGCGGCAAAGGGAAAAAAGGCGCTAAAAAGCAAGGTCGCTTCAGTAAAACAATTGATAAGTTAAAATCTAAATCGCCAAGATTTGCTAAAGTTGCAAATGCAGGTGGTAATGTTGCTGCAAAGGTCAGTGGTGCAGGCGCAAAAGCGGCCTCTTTAGTTAGCAGTGCGGGTTCTGGCGCACTGAAGGTTGTGAGTAAGGTTGCTGCGCCTTTAACGGCTGTTTTGGCTGGTTATAGCAAGCATCAAGAATTAAAAAGTGACGATTCATTAACTGATACGCAAAAAAATACAATTACTGGTGCGACAGGTGGCGGTGCATTGGCTGGCGCAATGGGCGGTGCGGCTGCGGGGGCTGCTATTGGCTCAGTAGTGCCTTTGGTTGGCACTGCTATCGGTGGTTTGATAGGTGGCGCTTTAGGTGCATGGTTTGGCGCTGAAGGTGGTACGGTTGTCGGTGAAATGGTGGCCTCGCAACTAGACTCGCCTGAAGATATTGCAGCAAGTCAAAACACAGATAAAACAAAAGAGACTCAATCTTTATCTGAAAAACACAATGCTATAACTGCGAATAATGCTGAACTTGTAGAAATTAAGCAAACAGAAAAAGCATCATCTACAACAAATGCCATTGAAAGTAACATTGCCAGCACTCAAGCGCCTATTTCTGCAATATCACAACCAGCGGCATCACCAGTTCAGTCAATTGATGCGATGAAAGTAAAGCAGAATCAAAGCAGTAAGCAACAAGTTAATAAAAACACTTCTACAAGTAAAAACGCGGTATCTAATAAAGACACATCTGATACAAAACTTATTAAAGCAATAAATAATTTAACTAAAAAAGTAACGGCACAAGACAAAAACCCTAGCGCGGTACGTCCTAACGTCCCTTCGACCTTTGACGATACACACCTGAAAATGATCAGTTTGGATTTAGAATAATGAATGAAATAGATTACAACTTAGATGTAGAGGCTGATGGTGTTATTGCACACAAAGATTCTGAAGCGATCAGAAATGATATAGCCGAATGGATAGCAACGCCAGAAGGTGAAATTCACGGTATGCCGAGCTGGGGTAATTTGTTTGCTAATTATCGCCACCAGCCGCAAGGTTCGATATTAGAAGTCGCTTTAGAGTCGCATATTGTGACTAAATTACCAGAAGATGTACCAAGCGCCATTATTTCAGGTGTGAGATTTAAAAGTATCTCAATAGATAAGCTTAAAGTTTCAATTCTTACGCCTTACGGCATTGTTCACCAGCCAGTATCACTTTAATAACTAGGATCTAAAAATGAATAGTAATGATGTAAAACAAATATTTGAAGATAACCTAAAGGAACAAAGCTGGTGGGCTAGATTGTTTGGCTCTCAATTTTCAGTTGGTTTAATTAACTTTATGTCTCAAGTGATTTATCGTTGTATCTCTGTGATGCAAAGAGATTTAAATGAAGTGCATTTATCACAAGCAGTAAGAGCGCCAAGTATTCTAGCTGCTGCTGAAAATAAGGGTTATGTACGCGCTAAAATAACGCCATCTACAGGTACTTTAAGTGTAAATAATCCTACAGGTTCAACGGTGTTTATTCCTGCTAATACAGAATTAGAATCGCAAGCTGGTTTAACTTATGTCGTGGTTGAAGGTGTTAACATTGCATCATCAGAAACTAAACTAATAGCTATCAAACAATTAAAAAAGAAAAGGCTGTCTACCGTTGTTAGTGTTGAAGAAAACCATTTAGAAGTCGTGTTAAGTAAAGAAGATTCATCAAAAGTGAATTTAGTTGATGTTCACGTTGAAACAAATGAAGGATCAAGCCAGTGGAAACAATCATTTTTATTTCGGGGCGGTGATTCTAAAGCTAAAATTTACATGGAGTTTTACACTTCACAAGAAAAGTTAGGTGTCCGTTTTGGTAATGGCGTTGTCGGTAAACGTCCACCAGCAAATTCAACTGTGCATTTAGATTTATGGTTAACAGATGGTGAAACTGAATTAATTGAAGGTCAAAAGTTGTCTTTTGTTAATAATGCATTCGTACAATTAACGGCTACCACTTCAACCGCGATTGTAGGCGGTTTACCGCAAGAATCTATAGAAGATGTAAGGCAAGGTGCGTTATACGCTGCAAGCTACAATGAGGAAGTTGTGTGGGGTAATGATTACCGCACTTTTATACTTACTAAAATACCTCAATTGGATTGGTTGAGTGTTTGGGGTGAACAAGAACAGGAAAAAGAATCAGGCGCTTCAGTTTTAAATACCAATAAAATATTCATTTGTGCATTTAGCGATGTATTTACTAATGAGCAAATTGAAGAGCAAATAACGGCTTTGTTCAGCACAATTGATTTATTTAATTTAGAAATTCAATTTGTGCCAGTTAATTTTGTTTCAATACCTATTACGTTAAACGCATTAATAGAGCCAATAGGTTCTATCGCAGATTCAAAGGCCAGTATTATCAATTTAATAGATAATGAATATGGTAAGAACGCAGAAAATAGAACCGACTCAGAAGGAAAGGTAATAGAAATTAAGTCTAAAGACTTGTGGGTATTTATAGATCAAACCGAGTTATTTACAGATTTTGATTTGCAAGTGACCTTGCTTAGTGGTGCTAGAAACTTAGCTGATTATCGCTATATCGACACAGCAACATCAACTATAAATGTGAGTAGAGAAAATGTCTGATAATTGGATAATAAAACGTCTGAGTAAAATTAAACAGCAATCAGATGGTTGGTCGCAACTCTCAATTGCAATGCAAAGTACAATTGATACTCTGGCTGAGCCTTTAATCAATAGAATGAAAGGTATGCAGTCTCTTTTTACCGCTGATGATGTAGATATTAATATCGTAGAAAAAGAGTTAGGTGATTTTTTTAAAGTGTCAGGTGATTTAGCAGGTAAAGACAAAGCGCTGGCACTGCTTGTTAAGCGTGACGATATAAACCACAAAGAAACACTAAAGCCAGTCAAAGATATGTTTTTAAGAGAGTTTTCAGGTTTGAAAATAGAATGGGAGGCGCTTTACGCCAATGGCGACCTGTTAACGTATCCCTATGGCACAAGCTTAATTACACATAATCAGATCGTACAAGAAGGTTTAAACAAAGAAGAATATTTCTTAACGTCTAGGGGTAAAATTAGATTAAACGCGCATGATATTTTAGCTCAAGGTTACAGTTTGAGTGAGTTTTCACTTATTCTGCGCGATAAAGTGGATGCAATAAGACCAGTTCACATTGTTTATGATGGCGAAGAAATATTTTTACTTTATGAGCTTTTAGAACAACCAGACTTACACTTAATGTCTGTTAGAAATGTAAGACGTACTTTTCCAGCTATAGATGACAGTCATTTGTATAGCGCAAAGAGGTCTATAAATAGAAAATATAACGCTTTTACAAACAACGTGATTAAATATCAATATTTTAAAATGGATGAATTACCTTGTGATGTTTTTCCGACTGATACAAAACTAGAAATATATGGAGAAACTTACACTGTTTAATTATGATATTTACGTTTATTTGTTAGTATATTTAAAAACCAACAAATAAACGTGATTATGGCCTCTCAATTATACAAAGCGATTCTGTTAGATAGTTACTATCAATTACGCGCTGAATCAGCTTTGCCAGCTAGTGTGACTCATTTTCAATTTGGTAAATTCCGTATGGGTCACGGATTCTTAACAGTCGATGGTGAAGGTAATCCGATAGTAGACAATATACCATCTGACACAACCGTTATTCCAAATATATTCCACACTGGCGATCCAGTAATTACTTATGCGAATGGTCGTACATCTGTTTCCTGTGTCATGCCAGTTTCCACAATTCCTATTGATACAACACAACCATTCTCAGTAGTTGGTATCTATGACAAAGCAGGAGATACTTTAATTGCCATTCTTGCAGGTTTGGAAATCAACTTAACAAGTATAGATGACTTAACTATATCGTCTTATATCGACAATATTCTGAATCAATAGGTGAAAAATGACTTTTGAATATATAAATATCAGTGTCGAGCATAAAACCTACTTTTTAAGCTCCGCCATTAATAAAATACTAAAAAACGTATTGAAAAAAGGTGTTTATCTTGGCTTTGATGTGTCATTAAATAATTTGATGACTATCAATGTTGGTGCTGTAAATCAAGAATCAACAGCAATGGTTGAATCTGGTAGTTACTTATTGTCAGTGCAAGCAAAAGGCCAGCAAACATTAACTGTACCTATAGGAAACTCAACTTTAGTCATTGAGGTTGTATACGACAAATACACAGAGACTACTTATGATGTAAAAGTCATCTCTTCAGCGATGGTTACAAGTGAACATGTTATTTTAGCTGACTTTAACGTACCTGATAACACGACCACTTTAACAGCTGGTATGATTGATTTGTCACGTAGAAATAGCGCTAAAGTCAGTTTTGGCGATCACAATCACGATACAGATTATCTCGCCAAATCCAAACAGTCAGAAATAGACACAGCACAAGCAACGGCTGATTCTAAATGGTCATTTATATTATCCAGTTTGACGCAATATGGCGCAGTTAAGCTCAGTAATGCAATCAATTCAACAAGTGAGGTTTTAGCGGCTACACCAAAAGCAGTTAAGCTTGCTTATGACAAGGCAGTCTTAGCTTACAATATAGCAAATACTAAATTAGATTCAGGAAGTACAGCAGTAAATTCAGATAGATTAGGCAATCAGTTACCTGATTATTATAAGGACATTCCTGCAAGATTGGGTTATAAGCCAGTTCATCAAGGCGGCGGTGCAGGGCAAGGCACTAATGAAATTTATATCGGTTGGAGTGGTTCAAATCTAAGGTTGCAAGTAGATTCAACAAACTTTTCAGAAGAGTGGCCTATTACAAGTGATAACGCGAATAATTTAGATGGTCAACCACTTGGCTACTTTGCTAAATCAGCAGATGTAAAAACCCCTGTACCATTAAACGCCAAATTTACTGATACAAATACATGGCGTTCTATCTCTGATTCTTTAGCATCAACGAGTAATAGCGTTAGTGCCAGTTCTAAAGCTGTAAAAAACCTACAAGATAATAAATTAGCTAAAACAGCTAAAGCCGCAGATAGTCAAAAGTTAGATAATCTTGATAGCTCACAGTTTTTACGCAGTGATGCTAATGACAATTTAACAGCCGCACTAATCGTTCCCGATGCAAATAGAAATCAAGGTGTTTTTGGTACATACAACAGCAGTAAAACACAACATATTTGGTCAATGGGAACAAGTTATAGAAATGCTGCTAACGGGGCTAATTATGGCAATCTTTATGGTGCTGCATATAGCAATAACTCTGTTGGTGATGGTCAAGCAAAAGCGGGGAGTCATCAATTTGTATGGTGTCATAACGGTGTTGCTAAATGTGCGTTAGGTTCTAATTTGTGGACGAGTGGTTTTGTTTATGAGCAAAATCAACTTTTATCTGCGCGCTACTTAGGTAAAACAGCAACAGCCGCTAACGCTTCAAAAGTCGCTAATCTCACTGTTAAGCAAGTCATTAAAAAGTCTATAGCCACATATTATAGTACAGGCAATATCACTATTTCATTAGGTGATGCCATTGAACATCGCGTTATGCGTTGGGGTTCGGGTAATGGCACGATTACTATCACTGGCACTCCAACCAAAGGCGATAAAATTTTAATAGATAATATAAGAGATTCAAGCGGCAAAGCGACAATTACAGGTAAAACCATGTATACACCTGATGGTGCAAATGCCTCTACTCATACGCTTACAGGTAAAGGGCAAGTTGAGTTTGCGTGTTATGACGGTTCTAAATTTATGATGACAAGGGCGGTAGGTTAATTATGTCAGAGTTAAACAATTATTTTTCAGGTAGTAAGCCACTGTCAGTATCAGGTAGATATCGACAACCAAGCACAAGGCAAGGCGGACAAACTTTTGCAACGTATACAGATATATTAAATATATCAGCTGAAAATATTTTAGTGCGATATATAAATGCGGATATACGTTTTGATTCTGGTTCTGGCGATAGAGGCGTGCGGTTTATCATGGATGGTATCACTTACGAATCAATTGAGGCGCTTAACTCTAGTACCACTACAGTTGGCGGAGGGACAAAGTTAAGTGACACTCCAGTTTCGTGTAAAAATCTAAGAATACAACTTTTATGCTCTAAACCAATGAAAGCAAATTATGGTGTGAGTTGGGATGCAATCACATACAAAAAATAGAGGTATATATGACAACTGAAACTGAAGAACTTGTAGATTTAACGCCTGAGCAAATTTACCAACAACAATTAGCCGCAATTACGGCTCAGGGATTTGATAATACGATTCATGATTTAATTGATAATGACGCACCACTGAAAGGTTATGAATTAAAACTTGTAGCAGTAATAGAAAAACCTAAAATTGCATTAACAGATGTGTCTGTTGTTGCGGAAAAATCTGAAAAAGTTGGCGATATTTGGTGGATTCCGACAAAAACACCTTTTGTATTAACAGCTAATGTTGGATTGCAAGACTCAAGAATGATGGTGATAATTGAGCAGGTTATTCGTCTTGAAGATGGCACGTACAATCCCGTTAATGACAAGCGCATTCCAGCAGATATTATAAACGGTGTCGTGACAATAAAAGGTAAGTTTGAAAGTGATGGCAACTATCGCATTACGCAAGAGCGATTAAACATGGGGCTTGATGAAATTGGCGCACCTTTCAATTTGAACTTTGATTTAATTGAATTTGACGCTTATGAAGTCTAAAAAGTTAAATGGTCGCTTCATTGCTGGTGGTCGCTTTGAATTATCTCAATCATTAAATACCAGATACGGCCTAGTGCCGTTTAATTTTGTGACTGATGGCTTTTCAATACCTTGGTTTTTACGCTGGTTTCATTCGCCTTTTGGTATTGGTGTAGAAGCGGCTGTAATGCATGACTATTTATTGTCGATAGGTGATAAATTTGCTCATGCCATTTTCTTTAAATTGATGATTCAATATAAAGTGCCATATTGGAAAGCTTTAATTATGTTTTGCTTTGTAGTGACTTATCACGCAATTAAAAATTGTATAAAACTATGTTTTCCATCTAATAGCGCCTAGAGCGCTTTTTTATTGCCACCTAAATTCCCACAAGCATTATCAACACCTCTTAATTCAATCATAAAACCACCATTTCAACATACTAACAAAGTTAGCTGATTATAAAAAACCATGTATTATTAGAGGTATTTTCAAACTGGAAGAATTGCACAGTGGAAGATTTAGTAATACAAGCGCTACTTGTTGCACTTTTATCAGTGATAGGCGGTTGCGCTACATTTTTACAACGTAAATTAGAGTTAGGTAAAAAAGTTAATTACGGTCATTTTTTATTAGACATATTAACGGCTTTACTGGCTGGTTTTGGCGCTTTTTTTCTTTGCCTAGAAGGTAAGGCGGGAATTTGGCTAACTTTATTTTGTGTATCGGTTTCAGGCTTTAACGGTGCTGAAGTGTTGTGGACTTTTAAAAAGAAATTTCATTCAGTGCTAGGCACTGGCGGAGTTAAAAAATGACAGATTTAATAAACCTAACGAGTGACACATTATCAATGATGGTAAGTGTTTTTGTAATATTAACCTTTTTATCGCTAGAGCGCTTCTTTCATAGAAAAGCCAAAGTAAAACTCACAGATGCACAAGTCGATCTTGTTGGTTCACAAGGTCAATTTTTAAAAGTGTCATTCTCTTACTTAGCTAATACACAGCAAATTCCATTTAGCCTTGTATCGGGTAGGTTAGTTGATAAAGCAGCGCCTACGACTGTTATAGAGTGCAATCCTCGCTCTTTAGGCTTGCTATCAAAAGAAAGGTATAAAAACCAATCAGTACACAGTGAGTTCTTGTTATTTCCAGCTGATGAAGTTGCGCAAAGTGGTGATGAGAGTTGGGTATTGTCAATACAAGTAATCACAATCGGCAATACGTTAAATCCGTTCCACAAAATATTCCCAATGCACACAAGGCTTGTAAAAGAAGTTGTGATCCCCGCGAAAACTCTAAAAGGAAAGTGCAATGCTCACTGCAAAAAATAGCAAAAAACAAGAGGTTATTGACTTTGATAACGTCAATGAATCTGGTTTAAAAGATGTTGTTAAGCATTTTAAAACAAATAAGTTAGAAGTAATTGATTTAGCTGCAACAAACCGTAAAACAAAACGCAATGGCCTAATGAGCAAAAAAGCGGTCTTTGTTTTTATGGGCGGTCAAACCTGTGAAATGCGTATTAATGAAACGGGTGATATTTATCAAGTGCTTATCAATAGCAAAGTAACGCCAGTTCGTGAGCATTCAAAGTTAAAAGATTTAGTAAAAGAAATTGCTAAAAAGGTTACTTCACAGCAAGAAAAGTTTGATAAATCTATTTTGAAAAAGATAGAAAAAGCCACTCGCATGAATGCCAAACAAGATAAAGCAGGCCAGCCAGTCACAGCCAAAGCAAAGTTGAGCCAAGTGAATGAGCGTTTAACAAAAGCAAAGGCAAATATCACCAAGTTAACTGAAGAAAAACAACAAATCATAACCAATAACGAAAAAATTCAAACTGATACAGATGCATTGATTGCATCTTACAAGTCAGACCAAAACACCATCAAGCAATTACAAGACACTTTAGCAAGCCGCAAGGCCGCATAGGATGAATATGTTTAATAATATCAATCAATTTTTACCAAGTAATTCAATCGGTATCATAGATAAACATGATCCTGATTTTGTAGTAACTGAACAGATGTTTGCATCTATCGCGGTCACTGATGAAGATTCGTTATTGCTAGAGCCTGTTACGTTTGAAGATGTTGAAATGCCGTTAATTGGTAACTTTTCAACATTGCAAAACTCTATGATGCTTGCTGCAATTTCTTCTAAGTTTTCTACAGCTAATTTAAAACGCACAGTTGGCGCATTTGAAAAGAAACTTAATCAAAGCTTAAACGGCACAGGTTTAGAAACAACAGGCTTTAAAGTCGGCAAGCCTCGCAAAACGGGTGAGTTTGCTACGCTGGTGGGTCAAATTACTTTATCTGATGGTCAAGCTATTAGCATGTTGTTTCATGCACCAGACGAAGATCCAGCCGTATTTAAACCTGATGATATTCTTTATGTATTCCAGTTTAAATTAAATGCGCGTGATGTAACTAATGTAGTTGCACCGACTGGCGGTATTAATATCTCATTGTCACAAGCAACAATGGTGTTATCAAATTTAGCTGAAAAAAATTCTAATAAGTTTGTTGAAAAGCTCAGTAAAAACAAACAAGCCAAAGCTGACCTTGATGCAGCGAATATTGAACTTGAAACAACACAAGAGCAAGCTTCAGCGTTAGCGCAAGAAGTAGATCAACTTAGTGCCAGTACAGCAAGCTTAACAGGTAAATTTGATACACGTTTAGGTATGAAAGCTAAACAAGATTTAGAGATTAAATCATTAAATGAACAAATCGCCTCATTGCCTGAACCTGATCCCGAACAAGAGTTAGATTTTGAAGAAGTAAATAACGCGCCTGAAAATGCAAAAGCTGAATTTGACAAAAAAGCCAATGAAGCAGCCACCAGCGATACAAACGATTTAGACAAGCCAACACAAGCACAGCAAGAAGCAGGCAATTACAAAAAAGGTAAAGCCAAGTTTCAAGGTATAGATGTTGTCATTGAAAATCCAAAAGGTTCAACACGTTCTGGTACAAGTCCTGATGGTTCAACATGGAAAACAACAATGAAAAGTCATTACGGTGACATTGTTGGCACAAAAGGCGCTGATGACGATAAATTAGATATATTCATTGGTGAAAACCATGAAGCTGAAAATGCCTATATTGTTGATCAAGTAAATCAAGATGGTTCATTTGATGAGCATAAGATCATGCTTGGTTTTGATGATAAAGCAAAAGCAACAAAAGGCTACATGGTCAACTATGAAGCAGGCTGGCAAGGTTTAGGTAATATCACTGAAATCAGTATGGAAAAACTGAAAACGTGGATTAAAGGTAGTACGGTTAAACCTTATAAAGCAATTAGTGGCAGCTCTACTGGTGCAGAAAAGGCAAGCATTAAAGAAGGTATCCGTTTTGATGATGTAACCACTTCACAAGGTCAACTTGATACGTGGGACAGCCTTAAAAAAGGTGATCGCGTTTATAACCACTTAGGTCAATCAGTCGGTATTGTTGTTCGCAAGCCTACAGTACGCCAAGACGATTTGACCGTAACTGATGGTAATGAGCGCACTGTTAAAGTTGATAGTCGCACAGTAACAGGCACTAGCATTAAGCGATTAAGAAAGCTTAACGAAAAAGGTCGTGTTGCAAATGAAACTCACTTAGCACAAGAAAAAGAAAGTAAATCTAAAGTGCTATCTGAAGGTGATGTGTTCTTTGAAAATGGCAATGAATTTGAAATTACTAACATTGATTTAGATGAGCAAAAAGCAGAAGTAACGCAAGGCGGATATATGACCTTTGTTACTGATGTAAAAGACCTTGAACCTCGCTACGGTATTAAAGTGAAAGGTTTAAATGCTGGTGGCGATAATGAAGAGTCTCAAGTTTCTGAAGAAAATAACGCTATCGACTTTTCTAAAATGAACGGCTTATCTAAAGAGCAAAAGATTGAAGCTTTTGAAAATTTAAAAACGGGTGATTTAGTTGTAAATAGCAAAGGTGAAAATGTAGGCCATGTAGTTAAGTTATTAAACAAAGCGATGGTCACATTGAAAGATGGTGATGTTGATTACAATGATTCGATATATAGCGTTGTTGGTTCTGATATTTCACCTAGCGATTTAGAAGAGCCTAAAACTGAAGAAACAGACAATAACAACTACCCGCAATCAGTAAAAGAAAAGCTAGAAATGGCTAAATCACAAGGCGGGGCTAATCACTGGTATGGCTTGAAAATGCGACCTTACAGCATTGGTGCGCAACCTAAAGGTATTTCTGCTTATTTAGATAATGATGAAGAGGGCGGCAAAGTTAGTGAAGTTAAATCTGTATTCACCAATATATCAGATGAACGCTCAATCAGGCATGGTGCGCTTGCATATAGTGAAGAGCTATCACAAGAGCAAATTAATAGCTTTGAATTAGTGAAGTTAGATATTAATGATAAATCTGAAATATTTGAAGGTGAAGTACCTGATAGAGAAGAGCTGTTAGAAAATGTAATTTATCTATTAAAGTCAGAAGCAGAGGATAAAAAACTGTCTTTAAATGAATATTTAGATTTTCATGCACAAGCAGATGCTACGCCAAAATCACTACTTGGTAAGCAGTTAAAATACTTTCCTGAATATGTAGAGCGCAAAGAAAACGTACCCGCATACAAGGCGCTTATGGACTTTTTAAATTCTGTTACATGGAATGAATTAAAAAGCGATGAAAGTGTTAAAGATGAAACACCTGTAAAAGAGCAAAGCGAAAGCAGTAAGCTTTTTGATAAGTTAAAAGGCTTAGATAAATCACTGGCGAGTAGTATTGTTAGTAGCTTATCAACTATAAAAGGTATTGATGAAAAGGTTGATGGCTTTGGTGGCTATGAGCGCTCTTTATTTGTTAGCTCTATTACCAATAAAATTAAAACGCAGCATAAAAACGGCAATCAAACCGTTGTTGATACTGCATTAGATTACATAGAAGCTTTTCAGTTAGATAAACTTAAAAAAGCAGCGATAACAGGTCGCAATGGTGTGTGGCGATTAAGAAGCGCTGAACAAGAGACTGAAGAAGTTAAAATTGAGGGGGTAGAGCCATTTAACGAAAACAATGAGATAGAGCGACTTAATAACTTAGATGTATTTTCTTTTGATGGAAAAACTATCGCTGAGCATGTTATTGATATAGCTGTAGTTGGTGAAGAACTTACTCAAAACTTAATTAGAAAGATGCAAACAGATCGCTCGTTCTCAAGACAAGAAATGCCTCGTTCTATAAAAAATAAAATGCAGAATTTAGTTTTACCATTACTTAAATATGAAAATGATGGTGATATTCAGTTGTCCGATGAACAAAAAAAGATTATTTATTCAATTTCATCAGCTAGTCACAAAAAATATTCTGAAACTGCTTTGCATACATTAATAGGTGGCGGTTATGCCTCAGAAGATATAGACCCAAGTACAATACAGCGTTCTTTGCCTTTAGAAAATTCAGAAATCAACTTCATGGATGAAGAGTTGTCTATGACAGTTCAAAGTATGGGCGCAGATTTATCTGAAAAAGATGGTGTTTATAAATTTAGCTATGGTGACACAACGATTACTGGTGATGAAGAGTATATCACCGATGCAATTAAAGATTGGATCGATGAAGAACCGCAAAGAAATTTAGACGATGAACAATCAAAATTAACATCTTTATTTAAAAGGAAGAAGCTACCAGAAGGATTTACTAAAGAAATTTTTAAAGGTGAGCTTAAAACTGTATTAACTTCAGGTTATAGCAGCCCAGCTGTTAATTTGTATTCAGAACGGATACCTGATGAAATTGAAGTGTTTTCAGTAGAAATTTATAAAGAAAGCAATAAAGAATTTAAAGTTGAAGATGTAAATGGAAATATAATTGGGTCATTTAATGATTGGAATGAATTAAAGAAACTCATATCTACTTTATTACCAGAATCATTACAAAATACATCAACCGATCCACTGTCTGAAAGTGATTTAGGCCGTGAAGCAGAATTGACCACACCAACAGGCGATATAGTTAACGCTAAATTTAGTGTTGTTGAAAGTGATGCATTAACTGTATCAAATAATCAAGATGGTAAAGTTAATCCTGCATATCCAAAAGAGTTACAACCGAGAGATCGCACACGTAAAACATCTATCATGCAAATCTCAAATATTGCTAACGATTTAAAGCCGCAACAATTAACCGACTCAGGACTAACTAGTCAAGGCGCACCGATTGTAGGTAGTGATTTGGTTGTTGAAAGTGGTAATGGTCGCACGATGGCGATTATACAAGCTTATAACGCTGGCAAAGCTGATAACTACAAAGATTACTTAGTTAATAATGCGCAAATGTTTGGTTTAGATGAAAATAAAATCAAAAACATGGATAAGCCTGTTTTAGTGCGCCTTAGAACAACTGAAGTCGATAGAGAGAAGTTTGCGCGAGATTCTAATAAATCAGACCTGCAATCATTAAGCGCCTCTGAGGTTGCGTTTAGTGACTCTAATAGCATTAACGATAATATGATGGATTTATTTTCACCTGATGATTCAGGAAACATTATCACACCTCAAAACAAAGCTTTTGTTGATGCCTTTCTAAAAGAATTAGGCGATACGGGCGCAGCGGGTCTTTATACCGAAGATGGCAGACCAACAAAACAAATGGTTGATCGTTTACAAAATGCCGTATTTGCCAAAGCTTACGACAATGAGCGTTTAGTTAAGCTGGTGGCTGAAGAAACAGATCCCTCTATCAGAAATGTATTAACGGCACTCAATGTTGCAGCGGTAGATTTTGCGCAAATGCAAAAACTAAATAGTGAAGTGCATTCAGGTATTACAAATTCAATTGCTGATTCAGCTGAAAATGCAACAAGTGATGAAAGTTTAGCGACTGAAGCATTAAATAGTTTATTGGCTGCAACTGAAATTGTACGCAACGCAAAACAGTCAGGCCAAAGCGTTGAAGAGGCCATTAGTCAAAGTGGTTTATTTGGTGACAACAATCCGAACGCTGAAGCTATTGCATTGTTTATATCTGCTAATAATCGCAGTGCTAAACGCCTGTCATTTGCATTTAAAAACCTAGCGCAATCTATTAATGATGAGTTAATCAAGCAAGGTAGCGCGGCAGGTGACTTGTTTGGCGGTGAAGATGCAACCTTAACTGATGTTATTACACAAGTTAACAATGCCATTTCAAAAGAGTTTGGTGATTCAGCGGCATCTATTGAAGTGCAAGCAGATGATAACCAAAACAGCCAAAGTGATGTTTTAACAAATCGCGTACAAGCCTTAATTGATAATCCACCAGCTGATAGTGATGATTTTGATACGCAACTTGATGTATTAGCAAGTGACATTGAAGAGGCGGGATTGATGGAGTCACTAGAGCCTTTGTTAATTCAAGCAGCTGATAAATTAACTGAACTGTTAGAAAAAGAAGGTGCTGAAATATGAGTTTAAGCTTTTCACAAAAGCGCAAACTTCAAAAGCAACTAGCCGAGAGTCAAAAGACTCTCAAGGCTGGTGGCCTGAAGTTTATGCAAATTCGCACAATCCAAAAATCAATTAAAAGCCTTAGAGAATCTTTAGGTATTGGCGTAGGTATTGGTAATCAAGCTGACTTAAATAAACTCACACCAGCCAAGTTCAAAAAAGCAGTTGAGGCTTTAAAGTTACCGTTAAAGCAACTTAAAGTGTCTGTAAATGCTTATATTTCTGAAAACGCCAATCTTTTAAAAAACACAGAGGAAGGTTACAACTAATGAATGGAAGTAATTTAAATGCATGTATTCAAGCTGTACGATGGTCATTTCAAAGTCCCGCGCCATTAGAGCGCACTGTTAGTGATAAGTTTTCTATTCCTACAAATAAAAAACCTATTTCTGATTTTGTGGCACAAGTTGACAGTTTGTCGGTTGTGTTTTCAAGCACATCTACTGATATTGATGGCTCTATATCCTCTTTACTTTGGAACTTTGGTGATGGTAATACATCAACAGATATAAATCCGATACACATATATTCATCAGCTGGTGATTATACTGTCACATTATCGGTTACGGATAATGAAGGTTTAAAATCAAATGAAACGACAAAAATAGTTACAATTTCAGCTACCCCAATCAGTGCTTCATTTGCAATGCTAGATCCTTCTCTAAATAGCTACATTCAGGTTGATCAGCAAATTGCATTTGCTGGTGATTTTGACGTTATTCACAAAATAGCGACCACAAAAAAACAAGATATGGTTATTTATGGTAGTAAAAAGTCAGAGTATATTTTTGAAATTCTAGGTGGTGATATTAATATTTGGGCTTCAGGTGTTGCTCACACAATATCGTTAGACCTTGTTAATATATTCGATGGTTTATTGCATGTTATAAAGTTTTCTTTAAGAGCTGATGTTCTTAGGCTTTATGTGGATGGTATTGTTGTAGGGTACGCAAATATAACGGCATTTAAAGGTATTGCTTCATATTTAGTAGGGAGTAGCGTTGATATTAGTAATGGATTTTACGGCTGTATATCCGAATCAGTATTTGTTAATTTGCATACACCTGAAACTTTTACATTTATATTTAATATATCAAGCTCTGGCGTTGTGACTACTCAAGAAAGTAATGCAACTGCTACATACATAAATATTCCACAATCAAATATAGAATCTTTAACATTAAATGGCGAAGATTATATAGGTTTAGATTTGTATGATGGAATACCACAATACACAGCCATTGCAAATGAAGTGGCATACGGTACAGTTTCACTTTCAACAAGCGGCTTTAGCTTGCTGGAATCAGCTATATATAAATGCTCTGCAACGACAACTTTAGTAGAGAACTCTACTGAAGAGTGTCATTTCAACGCTGTTCACTACAGATCTGAATCACCTAAATTATTGCCGAATATTAATGAATTCATTCAAAAGGCGAATGCCAGTACACACCAATCTCAATTGCAGTGGGGGAAGTACCCGCCATCCGAAGGTGTTTATTTTAGTGACTTTAAAATACAAAGAATCATGAAAAAAGCTATACAATCTAATGCTGGTGCGCCTTTTGCGAATGCAGGAATTGATTTTGCTGGCAATTCAGGTGGTTCGGGCAACCTAAATGCAAGTCGCTCTGTTGGTTTTACTGGTGATGTAACTTTCTTGTGGGAGCAAGTTAATGGTTCTGGTATTGCGATTCCGTTAAATGATTACACAATTGAATCTCCTGCATTTACTTATCCACACGTAGAGTATTCTCAGGTTTCTACATTTAAACTAACAGTCACAGAAGTATCATCTGGAATACCTGTATCATCTTATGTGAAAGTGGCTGTATTACCTGCTAAAAACATCAGCTTACAACCATCAGAACTATCAATACACACACCATCTGCCACTTCAAGATTGATATACGTTAGTGACTCAGTAGGTGATGATGCCACTGCAATACCATTAAGTTTGAGTGAGGTTGTAGATCCTATATCTCCGCAGGTTAGTGTAAAACCCTACAAAACAATCTCAGCTGCGATGGCGCAAGTCAGAGAGGGATTTGGGGATTGGGTGGTGTTAAAAA
Organism: Pseudoalteromonas sp. C2R02; assembly: GCF_018860845.1. Classification (NCBI taxonomy): domain Bacteria; kingdom Pseudomonadati; phylum Pseudomonadota; class Gammaproteobacteria; order Alteromonadales; family Pseudoalteromonadaceae; genus Pseudoalteromonas; species Pseudoalteromonas sp. C2R02. Next base: position 77,183 of record NZ_JAHKQC010000018.1, read on the forward strand.
GAGGCGATACTTGGCTTAATCAAACTTTTGGGTTTATTGGACTATCTGGCGAAAGTATATCCAACCCTACAATTTATGGTTATTACGGCACTACAGGAGATAGACCTAAAATCCTTACGCCCGATGGTGTAGGAGGTATGTTTATAAATAATAGGGCTGCAAGCTTTATTAAAATCATAGGATTACATCTTTACGCACATACAGCTGATCCAGATGCTCCAACTTATGTTGTCGGTGGTATAGGGGGTGCAGGAATATCCTTGGTTGGTAGTGGTTCTGATATTGAAGTAGAGGACTGCAAACTTACGCATTTTAACTACGCTTATAAGTGTAATGGCTTTGATGGTGGTCGCTACGCTAATATATCTTTAAAAAGGTGCATTTTAGCCAACTCTTATAGAATAGATGGTTTAGGGCATTCGTCAGGTGCGTATTTTGAAAATATAGATGGTTTAACAATAACTGAAAATATTTTATACGAAAATGGATGGCGTGATGGTACGCCAAAGGGTAATGCAACCAGATATAATCACAATATATATATTCAATACAACTGTGATGGTAATTTATTGAAGTGTAGTAGAAATGTAATTGCTAAAGCTTCGAGTCATGGAATACATGGTAGGTGTGGCGGTGTATATGAAGATAATCTATATACACGAAATCCAATATCGCAGCAGATAGGGTTTACAACTGCTCCACTTAAAGATGGTGTTGTTGGGTTGGCGAGAGATAACGTGATTATAGATGGTGAGCCAATGGATCGATATGATGTTGGCTATGATGGAACTAGCGCGGCAATTTGGGGTTTGCATGTTGAAACTGACTTTGCTGACAATGGCGGTCATGCTGTACTAGATAATAATGTGGTAGCGAACTCTACAAGGTTTGGTAGTTCTATGCGTGATATACATGGCATGAATAACTTGGCCGCAGTGATTGAAACAAATAGCAGGCGCTACAACTGGATGTCACTAAATGATAATTTAGATCCTGATTGGCTAGATCCTAGTCGTGACATTGGTAAGTACATGGGTAGTATTGGAGAAGTTGCAACTGAAGATGAATATATGAACCAGTGTTTAAATAGACCTTTGGGCGCTTGGGATGCAAGGCTATATCCATTGGCTGTTAATGAATATATTAGGAAAGGCTTCAACTTATAATTAAATTAAATTAACTTTAATTTAATGAAAACGGTTTCAAATATTAATTGAAGCCGTTTTTTATTTGTGTAGAATGAATTTAAATTAATTATTGAGCTACTCTATATGACAGAAGTGAAAGGCCGAGGCCGACCACCTAAAGAAAACAAACTATCAGACCAAGCGCGCGCTGAAAAATCACAAAAAGAAGCAAAAGAAAGAGGTGTAAAGCGTTATGAGTTTAAGTTTGAACAGGGTGAGCAAGATATATGGCATCAAGCTGTTGAAAAAGCGGGTGGCGGTTCTAATGCTGAAGTAGTTATGAAATTGGCTAGGCATTTTTTAGAGTTGAAAACGACAGCTGATTATGTTGATGATGAAATGCTCGTTAAAACATGCTTTATGATGAATAGACCAGCGCCAGAACACATTAAAGATGAGTTGGTGATAAAAGTCTGTATTGAAAATGATTATCCTATTTCTATTGGTTATTCTAATGAAGTGATCATAGCTGCATGTAATAAGTTTGATTTACCTGTGCCGCCTTATATCAAAGTTGATTAATAGTTATCCACAGAAACGGTGTGTAAGTGCTTCAATAAGCTGTTTATTTTTTAGCTGAAAAATTAAAGGGGTAAAAATAATCTCCTTTATTTTAAAAAGGTGTAGTTCAAGCGGGAATCCTGCAACCTAAAATCAATAACTTAGCGCTATATGTAGCCTGTCAGGGTAAAAATTTTCTCCTTAATCTTAGTTTAGGTGTAG